>NZ_VDHB01000023.1:0-20059 GCF_006227735.1 Testudinibacter sp. 'clade 2' | reverse complement strand
CTAATAGCTTGAGTATATATAGGCTTAGCTATTGTATTAAAGCTATTATTGCCCAAATTAAAATTTGATATCTTATGGGATGCTACTGTTCCTAAGACAGCACCAAAAACATTCGAACCCAATTCTTCTTCAGTTTTAGCTGTTACAGCGCCTAACATAACATTAACACTAACTTGCTGTCCCAACGTTCTATTTCTTGTGAGAACAGTCGATAGTTCAGATTGTAATAAACTATAAGGATCGTATGCTCTATCTTGCGAAAGCTGATAACCTGTATTAGCAACAGCTGTCGCTGTCATATCGGTTAATAAAGGATATTTTTGAGCAACCGTGGCAACTTTTGGCATGGTTCCTAATAATGTTGATACGCCTGTAACACCAGGAGCCACAGCCAAACCATCTGCTACACCTTGTGATACTTTAGCATCAAAAGAATTGGCATAAATATTATTTCTATTAAGATAATTCTTTAAGGCAGAATCATCACGTCCTATTGAAGGTTTTGAAAAATCCCAGTTATATAATTCATCAATAGAAATATTATAAGATTTCGCAATGTTATTTAATTCTTGATATAAATAATTTTTTTGACTTTCTGTTAATGCAGCAGGATCAGCTTGATTCAATTTAATTAACCGATTAACTTCACTATCTTTAGTTAATAAATATTCTGCCACTTGTTGTTCATTAACCGATAATCCACTTTTATCATTAAGCTTTTCTGATAATTTAAATAATGTTTCATTATCTTGTGCGCCCAGTAAATTATTCTCAACCGCACTTTTCGCTACTTCCGCACCACGGTAGCCGTCACTGCTGTTATTCGCCACCGCAACACTGCTCAATGCGCCCACAATTTGGCTTAAGCCCGAAATCGTTTCCTTCTCACTCGCCGTCAGGTCTTTCGGCGCTTTGCCGTACAGCTGTTCGGTTAAAAACGCGGCTGCCACTTCACCACTCGCTGCCGCAGTTGCCCCGGCTAAAGCGCTGTTGCCGCTTGCCTGCGCCTCAATCGCGCCCCATAGTGCGTGGGCAACAATATTGGCTTCGGTGTTGTCCCCGGTCAGTGCTTTGATTTGGCTGTTCACATACGGTGACAATCCACCGGCAATCGCCTGTCCTGCATTGCCGCCCGCCAAGCCTTGTAACACCGCCGTCACCGCAGCGATTGCTTGCCCATTGGTTGAACCGATACCAAACTGGGCATCGATTTTTTTATCTAATGCTGCAGCCTGTCCAGATAAATCTGCGGCTAAAACCCGGTTCCCTGCCTTCTCCGCATCCTTCGCCCGGTCTTTCAACTTGGCAGATTCGGTGCGCTCTTCATAGGTCGCCAGATTCACCGCATTTTTCGCAATATCGCCAATCACCTGCGCTGCTTCAACCCGCTCTTGATACTCTGCTTTATCAAACTGCTGTACCTTTTGATTGGCATTTACCGTATCGCGCGAAAGTGCGGTCGGCACTTCGCCGTTTCTCACGTCCAGATTGATGTTTTGACTGACCGCACTTTGCGTGGTAGCGCTGTCCGATTTATTGACATTGCCTGCCAAACTCGCTGCCAGACCTATCGCTTGCATCGGTGACGGACCCGAAGTAGACATTCCCACACTGACACTCTGCATACTGACTTCACTGTGGTTTTCAATATTCTCCGTCGTCAACGTGCCGGTGCTAAAGTGGTTTTTATCCGCTGTGGCTTGACTGTCAATCACCCCGCCTTTCAGATGGGTGTTGCCGCCAACAGTGAGGTTCATGCCCTCTTCACCCACTCTCAGCCCCGACTGCTCATTCACTTGCGCAGAGTTCACCTTTCCTTTGCTGGCGCTGACATTCACCGAACCGCCACCACCTGAGCCGTAGGTTACTGAAAAACTACCGCCTGCCTGTACTTGCTTACTATCATAGTGATTACTGTCTTGTCGGCTTTCGATATTCAGGTCGCCACCGATTTCACCGTCCAAGCGTTTCGCATTCACCACCGCACCTTTAATATTGGTGTCATTTTTGCTGTTGAGTGTCAAGTTGTCGGTGTTCAGCACCGTGTTTTTCTGGGTGACGCTGTCGCTGTTTTCATGCCCTTTTCCTGCCTGTGCTGAACCTTCAATTCCGAAACCATAACTGTTGCCGTTTGTGCCGATAAAAGCACCCACGCTCCAACCGCTGTTTTTATTGTCACTGCGGTTAGAATAGGTGTCTTGTACCGATTCCAGGTTGATGTTTTGTGCCGAATCCAAGGCGATCTGTTTCGCATTCAGGCTTGAACCCAGAATATCAATATCCCCCTCCGTCGTTTTCAGCTTGATATTACCCGCACTCACTTCACTGCCGCTGTGGGTCACTTGGGTGGTGTTGCTGGTTGAACGGGATTGGCTGGAGCCAACACTGAGCGAGATTTTCACTTGTGGATTAGACACCGCACCTTCTTGCATAGTGCCGTCCATCATATTGCCCAGCGTATTAGCAGTATCGGCTGAGGCTTGCACCGCCATCGCCGCTTCCGTCGCCGCTTTCACTTGATACAGCGCCGCCAAACGGCTGTCATTCACCTCGCCGCTACGTTTCAGGCTTTGCCGTGCCGCCAATGCTGCGTCCGTCACCGGCGTGGACAACGCCACGGTTAAGCCCGATTGTTTGAATTCATGTTTTTCACTGCTTTCGATGATATCTTTGCCCGCTTCCACTTTCAGCGTCTTGCCACTGATATCAATCGCTTTATCCGGCTGTGCAATCAAATCCGTACCTAAGATATTGACATGGTTGCCGGCTGCAATATTGACATTACCGCTCAAACTGCCCACCGCCGCACGGGCATCGCTCTGGGTTGTACCTTTTTCGTCGTATTGGTCTTTCTGCGTACGGCTACCAATTGTAAAACCGATACCGCCGCTGCCCATCAAGCCAGATTTTTTGGTTTCACTATAATCGTAACTTGAATAACGATTGGTATCGGCACTGATATCAATATTATTACCTGCCATAATATTGACCTGCTCGTCGCCAACCACACTGCTGCCTTTGATATTGATATCTCGGTTTCCGATAATATTTACCGTCTGTCCGCTCAGAGTTGAACCAACGGCAGTGTCGTAGTCATGGGCGTGTCGGGTGATTTCAGTTGTCTTACTGAGCAAGCCTTTGCTACTCGATTTACTGGCGGAAGCTAATTGCTCGGTTAGGCGTCCACTTTCAATCACAACATCACCGCCACCAATCAGATTTACCTGTCCATCGCTCTGGAGTTGAACTGCTTTGAGGGTAAGATCCTGACCGGCTTGTAACGTGGCACCCCCGCGTAAATTCAACTGGTTACCCACTTCTGCCGTTTGATGCAGACGATAATAATTGTCTTGATTAGCGTTATATTGTTCTTTATTTTCCGTAGTCAGCGTACCTAAATTCAGATGATTACCCGCATTGATTGCTGTTTTGCCGGCAATATCAAAATTTGCGCCTTTAATAGTAATATCGTCTTGACTACGGAGGATCAGTTCGCCATTGCGATCGTTTAACCGCACTTTGGCCAGTTGATTTAAGCCTTTTTTATAAAACTCACCGGTATCTTCAGTTTCAGACAAGGTGCTTTCAATCCGGATGGTATTTGCCACGCCAACTAATTTTTTATCTGCCGACCAGCTGCCCCCTAAATTCAGCAGCTCATTCTGCGCCTGTAACAAGACATTTTCACCTTGCAGCACGCCGCCCAGATTACGGATATTCTCCGCCGAAAGTGCGGTCAGTTGGCGCCCGGCAATCACACCGCTGTTTTCAATATCACCGCGGGTATTGGCAATAATCTGATTGGCTGAAATCACCGCCCCGCGCGAAGTCACATCCGTATCGCGTGCCACAATATACACTTGCGGTACCAATACTGTGGTCACACTGCCATCAGCCAAGCGCACTTCACGATTGACCAACCAGACCATGTCAGTCGTCAGCTCTTTCATTTGCGCTTCGCTCAGCGCTACGCCCGGAATTAAGCCAAACTGTGCCGCATATTTGATCCCGCTATCCATTAGGGCTTTGTATTGATCATAGTCCGCCTGATAATTATTTAAGAAACGGCGTCCGGTCAATTGATTAACCTGTTCATTAATCAAGCGTTGCTCATAAAAACCGTCACCCAAACGCTTATGCATGTTGTTATGGTCACTGCGCAAGGCAGTAAACATATAATCCGAACTCAACCATTGGCGACGGTTGGCAAATTGCGGATCGGTTTCGACCAGAACATGGCTATCCGTATTGGGATTGATTTTATATAAACTCGCTTGTGGTAATTCAAGTGTTGGCATGATGGTTTTAATGAAGAATGTTACTTTCTCTTCCATTTGATTTGCCGAAGGCTGCGCCATGATGACCGTAGACGCTTGAACAGATATGTTTTCTGGTTTATGTTCAATAGGTGCGCTGACTTGGTTGGTATTCAGTGGATTTAATGCGGTCACTTCTGTTGTATTATTGGCTGAAATCGATTGTACTGTCGCAGCTGATAAGCTGATATTGACACCACTCAGTGCTGTTTTCGCACTTTCTCTTACAGAGTCAAGCTGTTGATTGCTAGCATTGGCTTTGACAACTTGTAAGTTGCCGATACTATTATCAACAAGATTAAAATTAAAGTTTTCTACCGGTAAATCGTGCACAAACGGCTTTTTATTTTCAGTATAATGCGCCCAGACTTTTTTAGTACCACGCTGCTTTCTCTTCGAAACTAAGGTTGAAGATTCTCCCACATCTTGTTTGTTTATCGTACCAACCGTATCCTTGTTTCTCAATGTTGCCCCTTCGGCAACTAAATCCCTATTTTCAGCATTTTGAGTAAAACGTTGATCATTTAATAATAGGGTTTTACCGACCAATAAACGGGAAGAGTCATTCAGCAAATCATCACCGTTGAGTGATAAATCGCCGCCGATAAGTAGTTTAGCCGGATCTTGATGTTCAATAACCGATGTTGTTGTGCGACGAGTATATTCCCATTGATACCAAGTCGGTGAGCCTACTGCTGCTCTGTTCTTGTCATCAAAGCGGAAATAGGCATTTCTATCTCTGCGACTGTTATTATTCCAATCCAAATAGCCATCTCGATTCGTTCTTCCATGATAAATTTCACTGCTATTTTCAGGTGAATAATCAAAATAATCCGCATATTCATGTTTTTCACCCAGTTTAAGATGAAGATCATGATTCCACAACCTCACCGTGTTGATTGAACCGTTGCCCAGTGCCTCAATTGTGGCACTGCCGTTGTCGATAAAATTCGCTTTGCCTGTGACATAGCCGTCGGCATCCAGTTGACCGCCTATCGCCAAATCGCCTAAGCTAAAAATCAGCGCATGATCACGGTTTGTCAGCGTGCCAACCCCCAAATCCAACCGTTCCCGTGCGGCAATCGTTGCTGATTTGGTTTCGCCGTTGACGCTTTCCTGATCGTTGCGCAGGCTATTCGCCTGAATCGCCAGATGGTCGCCGTAAATGCGTCCTGTGCCGAGGTTTTCCAACTGACCAGCTTTGATCATGTTGCGGGCGCCGTCAATCAAACCGCGGTTGGTCAGGCTGTCGGCGTTGATTTGGGTATTTTGCGAGCTCAGTTCGCTGCCGAACGGGTTATCGATATGCTGTGCCCGTACGCTCAACCCGTTGCCGGTGATCAATTGGGTGCGGTTGTAGAAATTGCCTTCGGTACTCAGGTTCAGGCTGCCGTCCACTTGAAAGGCGTGGGTTAAGGTTAAATCCTGTTTCAGCTTGATGTCGGCATCGCCTTGGGTTTTAATGCTGCCCTCGTCGATAAAACGATCCAAATCCAGCGTCAGCCGGCGGCGGCTTTCCAGTTTGCCGTCTTGATTATTCAACGCTAATTCGCCACCTTGCAGCGCCAAACTGCCCAATGACAGGATTTCGCCCGAGGTGTTGTCTACTGTTTGATGAATCTGTCCGTCAAAGTCAGTCGTGGTATAAATGCCACCGGATTGGTTATTCACCCTATCGCTGTTAAGGCGCAGATGATTGGCGATCACCCCTTGCGTCGGTTCACTGCGAGAGGCTTTGGTTTGGCTGTTGTCCAAGGCGGCAGTGGTGATTTGCAGCACATCGCCGGATTGAATCAGCGAGCCGTTATCATTGTTTTTGCTGTTATTGATTGCCGCTGTCGCCACGATAACCGCACGTTGTGCCGATTGGATCACGCCGGCACGGTTGTCCAATGTCGTGCTGTCAATACCTAAATCTTTTATCCCCAATAACAAGCCGTTATCACGGTTGTCAATTTGCTGAGCATTAACCTGTAATGCATCGCTGGCTGTTAAATCACCTTGTCGGTTATCCAGATTCGACAGGTTGCGTAAGGTCACATCGCCGTTGCTGACGATGCCGCGACCTTTGCTGTCACGGTTATCCAGCGCTTGACCTTGGGTATCAAGGCTGACCGCACGTTGTCCGCTGATCAACCCGCTTTGGTTAAGCAACTCACCGCTGCGCAGTGTTGCCGTTTGACCCGCCACGATGTTGCCTTGTTGGTTGTTCAGCGCTTGCCCGTGTGTATCGATGTGAATATTCGCTAGGCTGTTAACCGAGCCTTGGCGGTTATCCAGCTGTTGTGAACTGAGCACAACATCCCGGTTCGCCATCACACGGCCTTGCTGATTATTCAGTTCGCCATTCAGGTTGAGGGTGACACCGGCCTGTTGCGAACCGATGGTGCCTTGTTGATTATCCAAGCTATCGGCCTGTATCTGATTCGCTTCACCGCTGATCAGTTGCCCGTTAACGTTGAGCAAGGCGCCCTTGAGCTTGGTGGTCAAGGATTGGTTGGCAGACACCTTGCCGTGACTGTTGTCCAAAACGTGTGCCTGAATGTCGGTTTGTACACCGAGAATTTGCCCCTGACGGTTAACCAACTCCCCGTCCACGGTGAGTGTCTGTGCGGCATTGGCCTGAACCAAACCATGCTCATTTTGTAACGCTGTCGCACGGATCTGCTGTTGCTGTGCGCTGATAATCGCACCTTGCTGATTGAGTAATGCCGCCGTTTTCAGGCTCAATTCACCCAATGTCACCAGACCTTGGCTCAATTCACTGTTTAGGGTCTGGCGGTTGTCGAGGGTATGGTTTCCGGTGTCGATCGTCAGCTGTTGCTTGCCTTGCAGCAAGCCACTACGGTTATTCAATTCCCCGCTTTGCAGCGCTAACGATTTCTCGCTGAGGATACGCCCAGCGGCATTATTCATTTGCCCGTTAACATTCAGCTGCAGGTTAGCGTTTGCCTGGATCAACCCTTGTTGGTTGTCCAACTCGCTGGCGTTAATCCGTTGCGCACTTTGGCTGGCAATATAGCCGTGTTGACTGCGCAACACCGCACTTTCGATCGCCAGTTCGCCCAACGCGACAATCCCTTTCGAACCGTCCGTCGTCAGGGTGTCGTTATTGATCAACGCTTGGTTTTGCGTATCCAGCGTGGCATTTTGCCGACTGCGAATCAGACCGGCGGTGTTGTCAAGCCCCCGGCTTTGCAGTTGTAAATCTTGTTCCGCCAGCAGACGACCGGCGGTATTGGTGAAGCCGCCGCTTAATTGCAGGCGCTGACTGCCGTCACTGCGGAGGGTGCCTTGGCTATTATTCAGTTGATTGGCTTGCACAACCTGCTCTTTCACACTGGCGATAAAGCCGGTTTGGTTATCCAAATCAGCGCTTTGGATGGTCAGTTTTCCTAGGCTGATAATGCCTGTCGTTGCCTGATTGGTCAGGGTATGATTATTGTTTAATCGTTGATTATCGGTTTCAATCCGCATATCGGCGCCGCTTTGGATCAACCCTTGCCGGTTATCCAAAAGCCCGCTTTGTAATGCAATCGCCTGTTTAGCCTGAATTTTTCCGCTTAGATTGTTCAGCTGCTGCCGTTGCGTGTCCAATGTCACATCACCCTGTAATGAGGCGATAATCCCTTGTGAATTATTCAGTGCTTGGCTGGTGATGTTCAGCGCTTGCTCTGCCAACAGGCGGCTTTGGGTGTTATCCAACTCACCGTTCACCTGTAATGCCAGCTGTTGCCCACTGATTTCGCTATTTTCAGTCGAACGGAGTGACCGGGCAGTCAATTGTAAAGTGCGGTCGCTATGCAGTAACGATTGATTGCTTTGCCGCAAGGTATTCGCCGTCAGCATTAAATCCTGTTGAGCCGTGATTGTACTACGCTCCCCACTCAAATCTCCACTGAGATGCACGGTTAATGCGCCATTACTCCCCAACTTGCCATGACTGTTTTCCCAATTTTGCGCTTGCCATGTCGCACTGCCCAAGGCAATGATTTCGCCTTGGCGGTTATTCAGGTCGCCGTGTAAATTCACTTGCTGCCAACCTTGCGCAGCCAGATAGCCTTGTTGGTTGTCGAGTGAACCCGCCTGAATCTCCAAGGTGCCGAGGCTGATAATGCCTTGGTTGCGTTCGTTGTTGAGCGTGTTTGTGTTATCCAACCGTTGACCGTGGGTGTTGATGACCGCACCGGCACCGCTTTGGATCAAACCGCCTTGATTATTCAAGGTGCCACTATCAAGTTGCAGCCGGTGGCTGGCGCTGAGGCGTCCGTCATGGTTATTCAGTTCACCTTGGCGGGTGTTGATGGTCAAGTTGCCATCGCTGTTGATAACCCCTTGTTGGCTATTCAGCCAGGCGCTGTTAACCAAGATATCGCCGGCGCTGCCGATTTGTCCGGCTTGATTGTTTAAGCCGCCGGCAAAGTCCAATACCAGCGGTTGGTCACTGCGTTGCAGCCAAACGCCTTGGCGGTTATCCGCCCGATCGGCGCTGATGAGCAAACGCTGCGCATTCAGGTTCGCACCTTGGGTGGAAAGTGCGGTCGGGGTGATAAAATGGGTATTCTGTTCGGTGCGGATGGTGCTGCGATCTGCCGTAATATCCCCACTGCGTGCGGTGGCGTGCAATTGGTTGGCACTGGTGTGGCTGTCGTTAAGATTAATCTTTTCAGCTTGTACCGTAATCTGTCCCGACGCCAAATTCTGCCCCTGCGCCACCGCACTTTGCTCGGCTGTCAGGGTGAGGCTTTTGCCGTTTTCACTGGCGGCGTTCAGGGTTTTGCGTTCGCCATTGTCACTTTGCTCGAAACGCACCCCGGCGGCAAGCACCGCACTTTTGTCGGTTTCAATCTGCTTGGCTTGATAGTCAATATTCCCCTCGGCAAAGGTTTGCCCTTGTTGCGCTATCTTGCCGTTCGCTTGCAACCGCACTTTGCCTTTAGCTTGCGCCTCGCCCTTGGCTATCACACTGCCGTGTTGTTGAATACCTTGGGTTTGGCTTTGCATTTGCACATCGCCCTGTTGTGCATATACCGTGCCGCGGTTTTCCAGCTGCTGTTTGGCGTCGGCTTTGACGTCTTGCTGGGCGCCGACAAAACCGGTGTTGACAATCTGCCCCTGTGAGTCAATCTGCACGTTGCCTTGGGTGGCGCCGATATGTCCGGCGTTGCGCACGCCTAAGCCGTCTTCCGTGCCGACCAGATGGATTTTGCCGGCATACATCCCGCCCAATTCGGAGACATCCACCGCATAGCGCACGTTTTCCGGTGCCCCCGTTGGGTTCGGCGCTGTGTTGCCGCCGGTATGCAAAATTTCAACCGTTTGATTATCACCAGAGACCTTATTCTTGCCCGTGGTCACTTTCAGTTCTTTCGCCCAAATACCGGCATTGATTTCGGCTTCTCGCGCAATAATATCGGTGTAATCCGAGCTTGAAGTGTCCATGCCTCGACCGGAGACCGTCACCTTGCCCTGTTCAACTTGATAGCCTTTCACCATCCCGTTTTCCAGTTCCACTTTGCCCGTGGTCAAGGTGGTGCGATTGGCATTAATCGTGCCACAGCCTTGGCATTCAATGCCTGAGGGATTGGCAATAATCACCTCCGCTCGTTGTCCTGCCACTTCCACATAGCCGTGCAATCGGCTAGGGTCGGCAGAATTGACCTGATTGACAATCACCCGTGCTTCGCCGCTCGCCAAATAGGGATTGCCCTGCACCCAACCGCCTTGTTGGGTTTGCGCATTGGTGCGGCTGTTGTTGAGGATAGCGCCCTGATTGGCCACATCGAACTGGCTATAGCTGTTTTTCGACACGCCTTGCGCGCTCGGGGTTTGGATATTGACTTGCGGCACGCCGTTGGCGGTTTGCAGAATAATCGCCTGTTCATTTTTCGGTGCGCTTTGGTCGGCACGAATTTGCATTTCATTGGCACTCGCCGTGGCACAAAACAGTAAACCCAACAGGCTGAACAAGCCGGCATTGACCGCACTGAGCTGCCAACCTTGGCTTAAAAAAGTCAGCTGCTTTTGTTCTGAGACAACCTGCCCGCCTTCGCCTTTGGCTTTGCCCTCACGGGTGGCAATTTCAGAGACCACAACCAAACGTTGTTGGGTTTTGCTGAAAATCAGGCGGTAGAGATGCTTGTTCATGGGGTGTTCCTTTTGTGTTTACTGTTTTCTTCTTTTACTACTGTCTTCTTTTACTAGGCTCTTTTTTTACACTAGTGGCTTGGATTAAAACTGATAACTCAGATTAAAACCAGTAGTCACATGGCTGGTACGAAAGCCCTGTGGTTTGTGAATCGGGGTGCCGACAAAATAGTCATAGTTCAACCCCCACAAATTGCCACGCAGCCCCAGCGCACTGCCCACCAAATGACGCCCTAACAGTTGCTCGGTGCCCCGCCCCCGTATCACGCCTTTGTCGAGGGCGAGGTACAGCTCATGCCCGCTTGCCATCACATTCCACGCCAATTCATTGCGCCACAACCAACCTCGGTCACCGGACAGCGTCAACTCGCCATCAAAACCGCGCACGGTGTAACGTCCGCCGATACTGAAGCGGTCTTGCGCAATCAGCGGGGTCTTATTCCATTGTGCCCGCCAAGCGGTGATATAACGCCACGGCTGCTCCCCCAGCGCAAACGGCAGGGTTAAACTGATATCCGCATTGATGATTTTCGGGCGTGATGTGCCTTCGCCATACGCCTCTTCCGGCGCCACCAGTGAGCGGTTGGCGCCTGTGCCCCGTTTGTAATTGAGGCTGATATCTAAGGTCGCACTGCCGAGGTATTCACGGTGATTCAAGCCGATTTGCCAGCCTGCCATGCGGCGACGCTGTACATCCACTTCGGCATCATCAATGTAGTTCGCCGAACGTCGGTGCCATACCCCCAGACTCGCCGTGGTTTTGCGCTGTTGGTCACGATAGAGTAAACGTGAAAGGGTGGCACTCATCGTGGTACTTTCACCGGCATAACGATAGTCGGTAAACGCCCCGAATACCTGCTGGTGATAATCCTGCTGTGAGCCGGACACGCTCAGCATCCAGTTTTTCCACGGCACGCCGTAATACAGGCTGATATTTTTACTGCCCCGTTGTCCGTTATCATCACTATCACGCTTAAAACTGCGGGTGAACGACGTGTAAAACAGGTCATTGAGTGACAGCATATTTTCAATCGATGCTGTGACACTGCCTTGCAGCCGACCGGTCGATTTGCTACCGGCATCATCCAGCCCCAAGGTTAAACGGTAGGGAAAGCGCTGCTCAAAATCAATCAACAACTTGCTGTCGCCCGGGTTAGCGCCTTCCTCAGCCGGAACAATTTGAATATTGGCATCGGCATGCGGTGGTCGTTTCAGGTTTTCTAACCCTTGCTCAATATCACGAATATTCAACAACTCGCCACTGCTCATCGGCAAGGCAAACCACACCGTGGCTGGTGTCACTTTGCGAAAAGCACTGTTATCCCGCACTTGAATCTGACTCACCCGCCCCGGTACCACCGTCAATATCAGCTTGCCCGAACGCAAATCCTGTGGTTGCACCAACAACCGTGTGGTCACAAACCCCTTGTCGATAATCGCATTTTGCACCCGTTTAATTAAAATACCGATACCCTCCCCGCCGACACAATGCGGCAATGAGAAATCCTGTGCTTGATACACCGCATCCAATGCCCAATCAAATTGGCTTATCGGCGGTCGGGTGTCTTTGGCGGCATAGGCTTTTAAATCGGGGGTGTTCAGGTCAAGGTCGGTCAGATAGAGTTGGGAAATGGTCAGGCATTGGGCTTCGGGGATTAACAAGGGGCGTTGTTCGGTGCTATCACTCTCGCTCTGAAACCGCACTTCCGGCGTGGGAGCCTGCTGGCGTTGCAGCGCTTGGCTCTGCTGTTGTTGGCGTTGTTGCTGTTGGGCTTCGAATTGCAAATCGCTTGCGCTCACTGCTGATGAATTGTTTGTATCGGCGAAGACCTTAGTCGGAAAAGCCAATATTGGTACAGCAAGCGTAATGAAAGCAAAGGTTGAAGAAGTAAAATTGAGTCGAATACGGTTAAAAGAGAGTGTTGAGCTTTTAAGTCGCAAAATAATATACCTGACTAAAATTGACAAAATATGAGTGGCAGAAGTATATGTTGATTTGTTAAATTTTGCCAGCGTAAATTCAATCGAATTGGAGCATAATTTGTTTCAAATAAGATCAGGCAGTCTATATTCATAGGCCTGTTAAACCATTTGATTAAGCTATTTGGCTATACCATTTAGCTATACCATTTAGCTATACCATTTAGTGATGCCACACCTTTTTGAGGCATGAAGAATCAAATCACTACCGTATTGACTCGATAGTCTTCTAACGTCAGCTCCAAACGATCACCTTCTTGTAATGAGGCAACACCTTGCGGCGTGCCGGTGAGGACGACATCGCCTTTTTGTAAGGTGAAAAAACGGCTGGCGTAGCTGATCAATTGAGCAATCGGAGTCATCATTTGAGCAGATTTGCCTTTTTGCCGTAATTCGCCGTTGACACTCAAACTGAAGCGAATTTTATCCCAATCGGGGCATTGTGCCGCCGGGATAAAATGTGAAATCGGGCAGGAATTGTCAAAGCCTTTGGCTTTTGCCCACGGCCAGCCTTTTTCTTTACACTCTTGTTGCATATCTCGCAAGGTCAGATCCAGCGCAACCGCAAAACCGACCACGGCATTTTTTACCTGTCCCGGTGAAGCATTGGACAAGGTCGAGCCGATCAGCACTGCAATTTCCAGTTCATGATCCACCCGTCCCCATTTTTTAGGAATATCCAACGGCTTATTTAATGGGCAAAGTGCGGTATTTGGCTTCAGAAAAAGTAATGGCTCTTGGATTACAGGATTGTTCATCTCCTTAATGTGTCCGACATAATTACGTCCGACACACACCACCTTATTCACCGGCAAATCCAAGGTACTGCCTTTAATATCTCTATGTTGATACATACACTTCTCCCGTTCGTTGCTTAACGCACCATCACCGCTACTGACTTCATTTGTAACATATTCCCTTTTTAAAAGATAGGCAGTTTTTTATTGATTTACACGCGCCGCAATTTGGTCGGCAAACATGCCGATGCTCAAGGCAAAATAGTTAGAATTGTTCCAATTGAGCAAAGTGCGGTAGTTATTTGTTACCAAAAACACCCTGCCGACTTCTTTATTCGGACGCACCAGCCACAAATCGGCACCGGCAAGCTCTTGCCAGCGTTGCAAAGCCGCATCGTCATATGATTTCAAGCGCACGCCCATCGCTTGCCATGTTGCCAACGAGCGTTTTTTGCCACTTTCGATCCCGGCCAGATCCAACGACATCGGGCTGTCCAACACCACTTCAACGCCCCATGGCAGTCGTTTGTCCCAACCTACGGTTGACAGATAGTTGGCGATTGAGGAAAAAACATCCGTTTGGGTTTTCCAAATATCCTTACTGCCGTCACCATCGGCATCAACCGCATAACTTAAAAATGAAGACGGCATAAATTGCGACTGCCCCATTGCCCCCGCCCAAGAGCCTTTCATGCGATCGCGCGAAATCACATTTTGTTGCAAAATTTTCAGCGCATTCACATATTCTTGCGCAAACAAGGTTTCACGCCGTCCGTCAAATGCCAGCGTCGCCAAGACCGACAACACATCGTAATTGCCTTGATAGTAGCCAAAGCTACTCTCCATGCCCCACAACGCCATAATATAGTGATTCGGCACGCCATACTGGCGGCTGGCTTGATTCAGTGCCGGCAGTTGCTGCCAATAGCGCTGTTCGGCGATGTTGACTTTTTGCGGCGTTAAGACGCGGGTAAGGTAGTTGGTTACGCCATTAGGATTCGGCGCCGCCGGCTGATTGCGATTGCGCTGCGCGCGTTCTGCTTGGCTGTTGTCCAACTCAACGGCTTTAGCAATATAGCGGACATTTTGCCCTTTTTGTGCAATCGTTCGGCTGCTGACTCCTTCGGCAACCGCCCTTTGCTCTAAATAACTGACATAATCGTTAAAATTATCTAAGGTTCTCGCTTTGCCGAACGGCTGTCCGTGATAGGTTGTTTGATTCGAGCTACAACCTGCCAACAATAGGCTGGTGATCAAAAAGGTTCTTTTCAACATTTTGCTTTCCTATAAATCTTTCTTAGTAAATTACGGCTTAGTAAATTACAGCTTAGCTGCCAAATTATTTTGCAACTGAAATGCTAACAATAAATTGGGTTCCTGCTGTGGCATTTGCAGATAAAATCCCTGGTTTTGAAGCTGTTGGCTCACGCTGTGATTATCCGCCAATGCCAACGGTTTATCGCCGTGCAGATTAAACAACATCAACAATTCCGGGGTGCCGAAACGCTCTAGCAAAACTTGCGGCACCGCGGAAAAATCATCACGTTTGGCAAGGTATAAATACATTCCGGCATGACGACGTGTTTTATAAATCGCACATAACATCAACCACTGCTCCTCTATTCATCTGATTCAATCATCGTAATTATACGAAATTTATACTATAATCAGAATACTAAATTTATGTTAAAGACCTCTTGCACGCTATGGCGAATAATATTATTGAACTACATACCGGACAATTCTCATCGATTTTGCTGACGATCAACAGCGCCAGCCTGGTGGCAATTAAAAAAGCGCTGACCAATAAAGTGCAAAAATCCCCGCTTTTCTTTCAAAATGTGCCGGTGATCCTAGAATTTAATCAACATCTGCAAAAAGTGGATCTGTTCAAATTGCAGCAACTATTAACCGAATTCGGGATTCAGCTGATCGGGGTCAGTAATTGGCACAATAATCTGGAAAAAGAGCTGGTGCTGAGCCATAACCTGCCGGCGCTGGGCAAAAGCACCAGTTTGGATCAAATTATGCCGCAGTTTCGTTATGTCAAACCGAAAGTGGTTCAAGGCAATGTCGCTGCCGGGCAGGTGATCTATGCCAAGCATTGTGATTTGATTATTCACGGGGACGTGGCACAAGGTGCTGAAGTTGCTGCCGACGGCAATATTCACATCTACGGCAAACTGTGGGGACGCGCGATGGCGGGGGTTAATTCAGAACATAATGATTGCAGCGTTTACACCCAATATTTGGATGCAGAGTTTCTGTCGGTTTGCAAACGTTTTGTGTATAAAGCTCAAATTCCGATCGACTATTTGCTGCAAGCAGTGCGCATCGAAGCCGGTGCCAATACATTAAGCTATCACTATATCAACAGCCCCTAAGTGACCGTTTCAAACAGAATCAAAAATGCCGCATCACCGCCCCAAGCCTTTGGCGCTTGATGCAACGCCCGCACTTTGGGGTGTTGCACCAGCCAGCGCGGAATCTGTTGTTTTAATGCAAACGTGCCGTAGCCGGTCATAATACTGGCGCAAAACACATTCTCTTTCTCACAAGCGTGCAACAATGCCGCCAACTCCGCTTTTGCCTGCTCTCGCGTCAGGCCGTGCAGATCCAGAAACAGCTCCGGCGCAAAATCGCCACGTCGCAATTGTTTCAGCAGATGGGAATCCTCGCCTGCACGCAGATACCGCACTTTGCTGTCCTGTTCCAATAGTGGTTCGTACTGATCGGAAAAATAGAAGCTGATATCCTGTTGCTGCGCTAATTTGTTATTTTGCTGCTTCTGTTTCGCTGCCGTTGTTTTTATTCTTGGCACCACTATTCTTGGATCTACATAGGTATCTTGCTTCAACTTTCTCGCCCCACGGATTTCGCGCCGAAAAAGCTGAATATCATCTTGCTCTAAACTCATCGGATTTGCCTGACTGCCCTTGCTCTTTGCTGTTTATACATAAAATTCGGCGTCAATATAACACGAAAACGCCTTCAAACCGCACTTTTGTGTTTACTATTGGATTTTGCCGTTGAAGCAAAACAATTCTAAAAAATCGTTAACGGCAAAATACAATAATCAACCGCCACTGGCATAGCGGCTCAATGTTGGTTACACTAAGCGCTTATTTTGTTCCTAGCCATTTGAAAAGTTATGAATCCATTATTCACCTTAAACCTGCCACAGCAAGCCGCTGACCACAAATTACTCGGTAATGTCATCGCCGACAGCGATGTGCTGGCGATCAGCCAAGCCGCCAGCCAACATCAAGGTTTAACCGTGGTGGTGACCGCCGACACCCGCTACGCCCTCAGTTTAGAGAAAAAACTGTGCCGCTTCAGCGCACAAAACGTCTGCTTTTTCCCTGATTGGGAAACCTTGCCCTACGACAGTTTTTCACCGCACCAAGATATTATTTCTGCCCGTTTAAGTGCGCTGTTTTTCCTGCAACAACCACAACAAGGCATTTTCGTGTTGCCGATTAACACCTTGATGCAACGCCTGTGCCCACCGCACTTTTTAAGCAATAACGTATTGCTGATTAAGCAAGGTGACAAGGTGCTGTTAAACAAATTGCGCTTACAACTGGAGAACGCAGGTTATCGCGCAGTGGAGCAAGTGCTGGAACACGGTGAATATGCGGTGCGCGGTTCGTTGTTGGATCTGTTCCCGATGGGCAGCGACGAGCCGTTTCGCTTGGATTTCTTCGATGATGAAATTGATTCGATCCGCACTTTTGATGTGGATACACAACGCACGCTGAACAAAATCGAGCAGATTAACCTGCTGCCGGCACATGAATTTCCAACTGATGATAAAGCAATTGAGTTTTTCCGCGGGCAATTCCGTGAACGTTTTGAGATCCGCCGCGATCCGGAGCATATTTACCAACAAATCAGCAAAGGCACGCTGGTTTCCGGGATTGAATATTGGCAGCCGCTGTTTTTTGAACAGATGGCGACGCTGTTTGATTACCTGCCTAAAAACAGTCTGTTTATTGATTATCACAACAACGCTGAACGTGCGGAGCGCTTCTATCAAGATGCGCAACAACGTTTTGCAAGCCGCAAAGTCGATCCGATGCGCCCACTGTTGCCGCCAGATCAGTTATGGCTACGGATTGACGACATCAATCGCCAATTGAAACACTACCCGCGCTTAACCCTGCATAACGAAAAATTGCGCAATTCAGCACGCCAGAGCAATTTGCCGGTCAATGCGTTGCCGACATTGACAATTAACGCCCAACAGAAAGAGCCGCTTAAGCTACTGCGTCAATTCGATGAGCAGTTTGACGGACAACTGCTGTTTTCGGTGGAAAGCGAAGGACGGCGTGAAACCTTACTCGAATTATTACGCCCATTAAAGCTAAAACCGCACTTCGCACCGACCCTGTCACAAGCATTTGAAAATCGTCATAATCTGATGATTAGTGGCTTGGATAACGGGTTTATTTTGGATTGTGACAATCATACCCAGCTGGCACTGATCACCGAAACCAATTTATTGGGCGAACGAGTGCAGCAACGTAAGCGTGATCAACGCAAAACCGTGAACCCGGATACTCTGATCCGTAATCTGGCCGAACTGAAAACCGGACAGCCGGTGGTACACCTCGAACACGGCGTGGGGCGTTACGGCGGTTTAACAACGCTTGAAACCGGCGGAATCACCGCCGAATATCTGATTTTAGATTACGCCAACGAGGCAAAGCTGTATGTGCCGGTCTCCTCGCTCTATCTATTGAGCCGCTATGTCGGCGGCAATGAAGAAACCGCACCGTTGCACAAACTGGGTAGCGATGCCTGGGTGAAAGCTCGGCATAAAGCCGCGGAAAAAATCCGTGATGTGGCAGCGGAGTTGCTAGATGTGTATGCCAAACGGGAAACACAAAAAGGCTTTGCTTTTCAGTATAATAAAGAAGAATTCAAACAGTTTACCGATACCTTTAATTTTGAAGAAACCATCGATCAGCAAATGGCGATCAATGCGGTGATCAGCGATATGTGTCTGCCGAAAGCGATGGATCGCCTGGTGTGCGGTGATGTGGGCTTCGGCAAAACCGAAGTGGCGATCCGTGCCGCATTTTTAGCGGTGAACAACAGCCGTCAAGTGGCGATTCTCGTGCCAACCACACTGCTGGCACAACAGCATTATGACAATTTCAAAGATCGCTTTGCCAATTTAGCGGTCAATGTGGAAATGCTGTCACGCTTCAAAACCGCCAAAGAACAGAAAGTGATTTTGCAGCAACTGGAACAAGGCACAATCGATATTCTGATCGGCACGCATAAATTGCTGCAATCCGATGTGAAATTCAAAAATCTCGGGTTATTAGTGGTCGATGAAGAACACCGTTTCGGCGTGCGGCAAAAAGAGCGGATCAAACAACTGCGTGCCAATGTGGATATTCTGACCCTGACCGCCACTCCGATTCCACGCACCTTAAATATGGCGATGAGCGGCATGCGTGATTTATCGATTATCTCTACCCCACCGGCGCGCCGTTTGACAATTAAAACCTTTGTACGTGAAAACGATGATCTGCTGATTCGCGAAGCGGTGCTACGGGAAATTTTGCGTGGCGGACAGGTTTATTACTTGCATAACGATGTTGCCACCATTGAAAACTGTGCCGAACAGCTGGCAAAATTGGTGCCGGAAGCACGCATTGTGATCGGACACGGGCAGATGCGTGAACGGGATCTGGAACGGGTGATGAGCGATTTTTATCATCAGCGTTACAACCTGTTGGTCTGCTCCACCATTATCGAAACCGGTATCGACGTGCCGACCGCCAACACGATTATTATCGAGCGTGCCGATAAATTCGGCTTGGCGCAACTGCATCAACTGCGCGGTCGTGTCGGGCGTTCGCACCACCAAGCGTATGCCTACCTACTGACCCCAAATCCGAAACGCATGACCAAAGATGCGTTAAAACGTTTGGAAGCGTTGGAAAGTCTGGATAATCTCGGCGCCGGTTTCGTGCTGGCAACCCACGATTTGGAAATCCGTGGCGCCGGCGAACTGCTTGGCAGCGAACAAAGCGGGCAGATCGAATCGATCGGCTTCTCGCTTTACATGGAATTGCTCGAAAGTGCGGTCAACGCTCTGAAAGAGGGGCGCGAACCGTCATTGGACGAACTGACTCAGCAGCAAGTGGAAATCGACTTACGCATTCCTGCCCTGCTGCCGGAAGAGTATCTGGGCGATGTCAATATGCGGCTGTCATTCTACAAACGTATCGCCAGCGCTGCCAACCAACAAGAGCTGGACGAATTGAAAGTGGAACTGATCGACCGCTTCGGTTTACTGCCGCAAGCCGGCAAAAACCTACTGCAAATCGCCGAACTGCGCTTATTGGCAAAACCGCTCGCCGTACAAAAAATCGAAGCCCACGCCCAAGGCGGCGCATTGGAATTCAAAGCCAACGCCGAACTCGATCCGCTGAAATTTTTAGCGTTAATCAAACAACAACCGAACATCTTCCGCTTCGACGGCCCAACCAAATTCCGTTTCAACAAAACCACCGAAACCGCACAAGAGCGGTTGGAATTTGTGGCGGAGTTGGTGAAGGGGTTGTTGGATTAGCTTATCATTAAACCGCATTTTACTGCTTAACTTATTGAAAATCAGGCAAAGTGCGGTTTTTTAATCTTAATGCAGACAAGACCTTGCAAATTTTTAATCTCGTCTTCCGGCTCACCTTTTAATACCCCCAATCCTTCTGTAGATCCAAACATCAACAGTCCCTACTGATAATGCTATTCATGTGGCGAAATATAAGAATAAAATTAGGTTGAAAATCGAACAGACTCTCCGATGCCCACTTCAATAAAAACATTAAATTTATTGAAATAAATTAATTTATCCTCTAC
>NZ_VDHB01000229.1:0-1259 GCF_006227735.1 Testudinibacter sp. 'clade 2' | reverse complement strand
TCGCTGTTGATAAAGCTCACCGCACTTGAGGACGGCACATCGCCTTTCATAGCCGACGCCGAGGACAGGAAACTATCCGCTGCCGCATCTTGGCTGTCTATCATCTTCGACCAGGCATAATCCACCCGTTGTGCCGCTCGCTCAAGCAAACGCTGCTCCGCTTCTGCCACGCTAATACCTTGTTCTTTGGCAAAGGTCTCCGCATTATTCCGAATCCAATCCAACTCACTCGGATGCAACTGGCGGTTATACCAGTCGGTATTGCCGCCTGCACTCACCGCAGCCGTGCCGCCGCCGGTTGCTGCCCCTATCGCCATACCCGCACCGATATCCAATACCGCTTTGCCCACATCGCCCAATTTTTGACCCAGTGCATTCAAGTGCGGGGCGGCAGCCGAGGTTGTGCCGCTTGCCACGGCACCACTGACATTGCCGGTTAACATCCCGCCTGCTAGCGCATGAAGTGCGGTGCGCCCTGCTCCGCCCTCTTTCCATAAGGTGTAGTTCGCTTGGTTCTGTTCCAGATAGGCGTCTGCTTGTGCAATCTTATCTTTCAACACAGCACGTTTGCTCGGGTCAGTTTCGTGTTTGAGCACTTGCTCCGCTTGCGCTTTAACCCCTTCCGTCAGCTCATAGGCTTTCACATCACCCAGTTTTTCGGCAGTATAAGCCACGCCCTGTGCTGCGGTTTTTCCAAAACCTTCCGTCGTCACCCGTTGAATATCTAACTCTTTTTGCAAGGCGTCTTTATCAAATTGATTGCTCACCCTGCCTGAGCGTGCTACCGCACTTTCCGTGGTGATATCCGTTTGCACACCGCTCAATACCGTTTCTGCACTTTTTCCCGTGCGGGCTTGCTGTGCAACACTGTCGGTTATCTCTATATTGCGGGTGTTGATACCACTGCGGGTGACATCACTGGCACGGCTGCTGTCTGAGCCAAAACCGATGCTCATACTGACTTCGGTTTTGCCTTTGCCGCTATTCGGGTCGCCCTCTTGCTGAGCATAATTTTGCCCCTGCGACGCTAACTTCACTCCGCCTATTTCTTTCGCACTCTCGCCGCCGCCGACACTGAAACCGCCACTCACTCCTAGCGTACTTCCGCTGTAATTGGCATAATTTTCAATATCTCGATAATCCATTGTGCCGGTGCGGAAACGGTTTTTCCCCTCTGATTCCGCTTGTGCCGTTGAAGTGATTAAGCCGCCGCCCAACTCAGTATGCCCTTTCACCGTCACTTGGTAGCCGCCATCCCC
>NZ_VDHB01000228.1:0-1607 GCF_006227735.1 Testudinibacter sp. 'clade 2' | reverse complement strand
AAAGTGTTAATTTATTTTATTTATTTAAAATCAATATGTTATGTTAAAATGCAACATAATTTACAAAGTAAGTGATGAATAAAACACTCCAAAAGTAGGGGTTGTTTGTATGTAAAACGCTCATTGGTGAGCAATCGTTTATCTTAATATATTGAAATATATAGCATTGCTGTTTATTTTCTAAAGGCGGGCTAGGGTTGACACGAAAAATGGATTCTGTCAGTATGACCTCGGAAATTAAAAACCGAGTTGGACAACATAATTAATGTAAAGTTCAATTAAGTTCCGTTTATTTATGCACTAGCAACATAGATAAATTCATTTTAAATTAAAGTAAAAAGGCAGACTATCATGAAAAAGACATTAGTAGCTTTAGCAGTAGCAGCGGTAGCAGCAACTTCCGCAAATGCAGCAGTGGTTTATGACCAAGACGGTTCTAAAGTAGAAGTTGGCGGTTCCGTTCGTTTACTTTTACAAAAAGAAACTGATAAACGTACAGATTTAAAAAACAGCGGTTCACGTATCACTGTTAATGCGTCACAAGACTTAGGCAGCGGCTTAAGCGCGATTGGACAACTTGAAGTTCGTCCGGATTTTGATAGCTCAGTAAAAACAGCACGTTTATGGGCTGGTTTTAAACAAGATGGCATCGGCAGATTGACATTTGGTAAACAACTGACTACTGGGGATGAAGTTGGTGTTTCTGATTACACTTATAACTTAGGTGGCATCAATAAAGTAACTGACTCAGGTGACAAAGTGGTTCACTTCCGTTCTGATACCTTTGGTGGCTTTGGTTTCGGTGCAGACTACTTGTTCGGTAGCTCAGCTAAAGCTACAGATTTAAAAGATAAAGACGGAAATATCCTGGCAACTAAAAACACTAAAAATAACAATGGTTATGTAGTGGGTGCGTTCTACAATAACAAATTTGGTGATTTAGGTGTTAAATTTGATATCGGCTACAGCTTAGATAATAGAGCGGTTGCTCCTACTGTTACTGCAGAAGCTAAATCTTACAAAGAAAAAGGCTTTACAACTGGTTTGGAATTGTCTTATGACAAATTCTCAATCGGTGTTGATTATGCACAACGTAAAACCAATAGCGATGCTTATGGTGTAACATACCGCGTTGTTAAGAAAGATGATGGTAAAGCAACTCAAACTCAATTTGGCAAAATTCGTGAAATTGAACTGGGTGTTAAATACCAATACTTAGAGAATGCCTCTGTTTACGGTGAGTATATTTGGGGTAAAGCAACCAAAGATGTTGATGGCGATGAAGATGTCAAGTTGAATGCTTGGATTTTAGGTGCAGATTATAAAATCCACAAAAATGTTGTGACATATTTGGAAGGTGGTTCTTTCAAATATAAAGGTGTTGAATCTAAAAATAAAACAACTGACAACAAAATTGGCGTAGGCTTACGCGTATTCTTCTAATCATCTGTTAACACAGAAAACATTAAACAAGGTCGGCTTATGCCGACCTTTTCGTTTTTGCGCGGAAGACTTGGGCGGATTAGCTATCCGCCAGTTTACGAAGTGCGGTATAAGCAATTAATAACAAAAAATGCAATGTGCAGTTCGGGGCGATATATAATCGC
>NZ_VDHB01000227.1:0-778 GCF_006227735.1 Testudinibacter sp. 'clade 2' | reverse complement strand
TTGGATCACCTCCTTAGCAAAGACTGATGATTTTGTATAGGTGTTCACACAGATTGTTTGATAGAAAAGAAGACAGACCGTATAGAGAGATAGGCTTGTAGCTCAGGTGGTTAGAGCGCACCCCTGATAAGGGTGAGGTCGGTGGTTCAAGTCCACTCAGGCCTACCAATTCTACTTATTCTGCACCGCTTTGATGGCTGCGATACTCATATGCTAGTGCATACTGCGTTTCTCACCTCAAATCGCTTTTGAATAAGCGAATTGGCTTTTATCTTCATCATCTTGAATATCTGCGATGCTCATGTGCTGTTCGCACACTGCGCTTCTCGATTTCAATCTGATTTTGCTAAAATCCTTGGCTGAAGTTTCTAGGACTAGCGATTAGGACTAGCTAAATACGGGAAAAGAAAGGGGCTATAGCTCAGCTGGGAGAGCGCCTGCTTTGCACGCAGGAGGTCAGCGGTTCGATCCCGCTTAGCTCCACCAATCTGCTGCATCACTTTTTCACTTATCATAAAGCATCATGAATATGTGGTGTATCGCTGATAAGGGTTTATTGATTAATAGTGAGTTTTCTTAACCAATACTTTATGAGGTAAAACATAAAGTGCGGTCAAGAGGATTGAGTATTGGTTGAAAGACCGATTTGTTCTTTAAAAATTTGGACACAAGCTAAAAACTGAAGAGAACTCAAGCGTTCGAGAGGACGTAAGAGCTGAGTATTCGACACTCGAGCAATCGAGAATCGAATGAAAGGCATGTTTGGTGAGAAAAGGCA
>NZ_VDHB01000226.1:0-1728 GCF_006227735.1 Testudinibacter sp. 'clade 2' | reverse complement strand
CGGATTGTGTTTAAAATATAAACAAAGATCAACAGACCCTACACTTATCGGACCAGATAATATTTCAAAAGGATACTGCTATGACCCAATACACATTAGCGCAAACCAAACAAGGCAAAACCCTGTCTTTAACCGCTAAAATGGCCAACCGTCACGGCTTGATTGCCGGGGCAACCGGCACCGGCAAAACCATCAGCCTGCGCAAACTGGCGGAAGCCTTCAGTGACGACGGGGTGCCGGTGTTTCTGGTCGATGTCAAAGGCGATATCTCAGGGCTGGTGCAAGCCGGCGAACTGCAAGGCAAAGTGGCGGAACGCATCGAGCAGTTCGGCTTGGGCGGCGAAAGCTATTTGAGCGGTTATCCGGTCTCATTTTGGGACGTATTCGGCGAGAGCGGCATTCCGCTGCGCACTACGATTTCCGAAATGGGGCCGCTGTTGCTCTCCCGTCTGTTAAACCTGAACGCCACGCAAGAGGGCTTGCTGAATCTTGTGTTCCGTGTAGCAGACGACAAAGGCTTGCTGCTGATTGATTTGAAAGATTTACGTGCGATGTTAAAACACGTGGCCGACAATGCCGCTGCGTATCGGGTGGAATATGGCAATGTATCCGCTGCCAGTGTGGGGGCGATTCAGCGTTCGCTGTTGACGCTGGAAAACGAGGGCGCAACCAAACTGTTCGGCGAACCGGCGTTGAATTTGGACGACTGGCTGCAAACCCGTGACGGCAAAGGGGTAATCAATATCCTCAATTCGGAAAAATTGATCAACTCCAGCCGCATGTACGGCGCCTTTTTGCTGTGGCTGATGTCGGAACTGTTTGAAAATCTGCCGGAGGTTGGCGATCCGGATAAACCGACATTTGTGATGTTTTTTGACGAAGCGCATTTGCTGTTTGACGGTGCGCCGACCGCACTTGTCGAGAAAATCGAGCAAGTAGTGCGCTTGATCCGTTCCAAAGGCGTCGGGGTGTATTTTGTCACCCAAAATCCGCTCGACTTGCCGGACAGCGTGCTGGGGCAATTGGGCAACCGGATTCAACATGCGTTGCGAGCCTTTACCCCGCGCGATCAAAAAGCGGTTAAATCCGCCGCCGAAACTTTTCGCACCAATCCTGATGTCAATGTGGTGGAAGCGATTACTGCACTGGGCGTCGGCGAGGCGCTGGTTTCATTCCTCGATGAAAAAGGCATGCCGACCCCGGTGGAAATCGCCTATATTTATCCGCCGAAAAGTCAGTTAAAACCGATCAGTGCCGAACAGCGTGTTGCCTGGGTGAAAGATGACGAATTGTATCCGTTCTACCGCGACGAGGTCGATAATGAATCCGCTTTTGAAGTGCTGAACGCCGAGCAGCAGAATCTGGAAGCGGTGGCGCAGAAACAAGCGGAGCAGGCGCAACAGGAAGACAGCAGCCTGTTCGGCAGCCTCAGCCGCATGATCTTCGGCACTAAAAAACGCGGCGAGCAACTGACTGTCACCGAGCAACTGGTCAGCAGTGTCAGCAAAAGCGTCGGTCGTAATATCCGCAACCAAATCTCCCGCCAAATTGTGCGTGGTATTTTAGGGGCGTTGAAGAAATAAGCAATCGCTTTAATCCTTCTCCCTTGATGGGAGAAGGTGCCCGAAGGGCGGATGAGGGTGAAACATAGGATCACAGCACTGCACCCTGCCCCCTCATCCTGATTTTTGCTTCTGAACGAAGCAAAAGGTACAACCCGAACATCCT
>NZ_VDHB01000225.1:0-921 GCF_006227735.1 Testudinibacter sp. 'clade 2' | reverse complement strand
TTTGTTTATATTTTGAGTTGTCGTTTAAAATAAGCACAATCTAGGCGTAATAAATTGGTTACGCTTGGTTAATGCTTAATCGCCGCCAGCACTGCCTGTAATTTTTTGCTATCGGTGATGTTGATTTGTTGATCTTGTCGGCTGTCTTTGCCCATGCTTGGCGCTTCGTTGACCAACATGGCGCTGTGGCGATAACCGCCGGCGGAAAGGTGCAGCTCTTGTGCACCGCTAATTTGCAGGATTTGTCGTGCATTGCTTGCATCCACGCCAGCGCCGGGCATAACCGAAATGCGTTGATCCGCTTGCCGTACTAAATCTCGAATCAATTCGACACCTGCGACCGCACTTTGCTGTTGTCCAGAGGTTAACAGCCGCTCGCAGCCGAGTTCGATAATCTGTTCAAGTGCGGTTTGCGGATCACGACAGAGATCAAAAGCACGGTGGAACGTCACGCCCAAGCCATCGGCACAATCAATCAAGCGTTGACAAGTCGGTATGTCAATCTCGGCTTTTTCGGTTAATGCGCCAATCACCACACCCTGAGCACCGCACTTTTTCGCCAGTCGAATATCGCTTTGCATCATGCCAACTTCATCGACACTAAACAGAAAATCCCCCGCACGTGGGCGGATCATAACATACAGCGGAATTTGCGCTGCTGCGAGCGCACGTTCGATCAAGCCATAGTTCGGCGTTATTCCGCCCAATGCCAACGCGCCACACAGCTCGATTCGATCAGCACCGTATTTTTGCGCGGTATGAATCGATTCGATATTGTCCACACACACTTCTACCTTAATCATATCGCTTCCTTTTTTCTGCCCTAGAATCAATTGAATCAATCTTAACAAGATTACCCCGAAAAAGTAATTGCTTGTTAAACAATCCAAAAGAATTTACTATCATTAGGGTCTGTTGATC
>NZ_VDHB01000224.1:0-1275 GCF_006227735.1 Testudinibacter sp. 'clade 2' | reverse complement strand
AAGGACTTAAATTAGGAGTACTTCAAAAAGTAGATAAAATATGTCGACCAACAGCTTCTGACATTAACGGTGGAACCGCATTTCCTATCTGTTTAGCTTTTGAATTAAATGTCCCTGAAAATTGGTAGTTCATAGGAAATGTTTGTAATAAGGCTGCTTCTCTCAAGGATAAAGCTCTATCTTGTTCAGGGTGACCGAATCTACCATTGGAATAACTTGTACATCTAGTTGTTAAAACACTAGATGGCTTATCCCACGATAATCTACCATAGACATCTTTATGACCGTTATGATGCCTATGGCACTTTAATTTTACATTATCTTGCCAATCTTCTCTGCCCCCACCTTCTGGCGTCTGTTTGATTCTAAGGAGGCTGAGTGCATTTAATGAGGCTGATTTATGATCAGGGATATTGGCATGCTCTTGACCATGGGATATTTCAGGTAACTCATAAATCCAATCCCTAACAGTTGAATACGGTTTTTTTATACCATCAAAACTGCTTGCCGGCAAAGATATATTCGTATGTTTGGAAGCCAGGAGGATAAGCCGTTTCCTATCTTGAGGAACACCAAACCACATTGCCGAAACAATACCGTAACTGTATTGATAACCTAATTCATCAAGTAGTGATAAAAAGTCAAAAAATGGAGTAGAGTACCCTTTCAAGTTTTGCATGCCAGGTACATTTTCAATAAAGACAAAATCTGGATGATAGGATTTAACAAAACGCCCAAACTCTCCAAGTAAATGTCTCCGGGGATCAGAATTTGATTTTTTACTATTTTGTGTAGAAAACGGCTGACAAGGTGCACAGCCTGAAAATAAAGTATAGCATTGATTTTTTTTACTTTTTCCAAAAATTTCTTTGATGCAATCCACTTTTAACCTTGTGATATCATCGTTAATAAAAAAAGCATTTGGAAAATTTAGTTGAAATGTGTTACTTGCTTCTTTATCAAAATCCAAGCCAAAAACAACCTCCATGCCAGCTTGTTTAAAGCCTTGGCTTGTTCCGCCGCATCCGGAAAAAAAATCAAATACTTGGATTTTTTTTTTATCTTGCATATGGCTAATCCTCAATCTGAATTATCTATTACAAATGAGTTTAGCATAGTTCTAATTTTTTCTAAATGAGAATTTTCTTTAGGAATTTTACGTAGATATCTTATCTGTATCAATAAAATAGAAGCACTATCAGTATCATCTTCTCCTATTTCTTTTTTTGTTATCTGTTCAAAAATCTTTTTAGCATCATCCCCATTTCCTATAAT
>NZ_VDHB01000223.1:0-604 GCF_006227735.1 Testudinibacter sp. 'clade 2' | reverse complement strand
AATGGCAACTGAACGGACACGAAAGTGAACGTGCGGTATAAAAATTCTTGAGGTTGTATGGTTAAGTGACGAAGCGTGCAGGGTGGATGCCTAGGCAGTCAGAGGCGAAGAAGGACGTGCTAATCTGCGAAAAGCGTGGAGGAGTTGATAAGAAGCGTTATTACTCCACGATATCCGAATGGGGCAACCCAGTAGATGAAGAATCTACTATTGTTAACTGAATTCATAGGTTAACAAGGCGAACCGGGAGAACTGAAACATCTCAGTACCCCGAGGAAAAGAAATCAACCGAGATTCTGTAAGTAGCGGCGAGCGAACGCGGAAGAGCCGTTAGTGATAGTAAGTGTGTTAGGAGAATGTGTTGGGAAGCACAATCGTAGAGGGTGATAATCCCGTATCCGAAGGCGCATTTATGGTACTAAGCTAACAACAAGTAGGGCGGGACACGAGAAATCCTGTTTGAAGATGGGGGGACCATCCTCCAAGGCTAAATACTCCTGACTGACCGATAGTGAACCAGTACCGTGAGGGAAAGGCGAAAAGAACCCTGGTGAAGGGAGTGAAATAGAACCTGAAACCCTGTACGTACAAGCAGTGGGAGCCC
>NZ_VDHB01000222.1:0-4383 GCF_006227735.1 Testudinibacter sp. 'clade 2' | reverse complement strand
CTTGCACAATAACTTCATTTGAGTGTTTAACCACATGAAAAAACTGTTTTATCTTTGTTTAATCCTTTTTGGCATAACAGGTTGCAACATGACCACAACGTCCCCCCAAACCACGCCAACCGCACACAGCAACAACAAAAGTGCGGTTCAAAATCTACAGACACTATTCACCCTCAGCACGCAAGACCGCACTTTTGAAGGAAAACACTACCGCCTGTTTATCGCCACACCAAAACAGCACAAGAGCGCTAAAATTTTATATCTGCTCGACGGCAATGCCCATTTTCCGCTGGCATTGCAAATGATTGACCCCACCCTGCCGCTACCGACCATTATCGCCGTCGGCTATCCGACCACGGAGGCTTACGCCGTTGCCGAACGCACCAGAGATTACACCTTTGCCACGAGCGGAGCCGAATTTCAACAAGGTGGCGGCGCCGCAGACTTTTTACGTTTTTTCAGCGATGAACTGCAACCGCACTTTATAACGCAAGTTAGCCACAATACTGCCACGCCGGTGAAGCAAATCTTTTTCGGACATTCGTTTGGCGGTTTGTTCGGGCTGTTTAGCCTGTTTCAGCAACCACAGCGCTTTGATGAGTATGTTCTCGCCAGTCCATCACTTTGGTGGGGGGATGGGGCGGTTTTGCAACAGAAACCCACTGTTTTTCTAACTAAACCCAGATCAGTGACACTAACCTTAAGCGAATACGAACAAAATCCGAATGCCGACCCGCAGCGAGACCCGACACGACGAGCACGGATTTTACAGCGCCGCAAAGGATTGACTGTTGAACAATTGAATACTATTTTGCAACGAGACGGTATCAATAGCCGCTTTATCTTGATTGCCAACGCCAACCACGGCAGCTCCGCTACCCCGGCACTTGCCATTGCACTGCAAAAAGCACAACAAAAGTAAAACAGATTTGTTATAGTTTGGTGGTTATTCAGTAAAAAACAAAGTAAGGAAAGCAAAATGCAATATCGACAATTAGGCAACAGCGATCTGCAAGTCAGTGCAATCTGTTTGGGCACGATGACCTTTGGCGAACAAAACAGCGAGGCGGATGCCCACCAGCAACTGAATTATGCCGTATCGCAAGGTGTCAATTTTATTGATACCGCCGAAATGTATCCGGTGCCGGCGAATCACAGCACCTATGGCAAAACCGAGCAATTTATCGGCAGTTGGTTAGTAAAACAGCCGCGCCAGAATTTGATTCTTGCCAGCAAAATCGCAGGCCCTTCACGTGGCAATGATAATCAGCACTATATCCGTGGCGGTTCGCGCTTCAGCAAACAACAAATCTTCGCCGCCTGTGATGCCAGTCTGCAACGGCTGCAAACCGACTATTTGGATCTGTATCAACTGCACTGGCCGGAACGGCAAGTGAACTATTTCGGACAACTGGGGCTGAGTGCACTGAATGAAGCGGCAGATATTACCCCGTTGCAAGAAAGTCTGGAAGCGCTGCAAACCCTGCAACAGCAAGGCAAAATCCGCTATTTTGGTTTGTCGAATGAAACCCCGTGGGGCGTGATGGAGTGCTTGCGCCTGCACAAAATGCACGCTTTGCCGCAAGTGATGTCGGTGCAAAATCCGTATAATTTGCTGAACCGCAGCTACGAAGTCGGTCTCAGTGAAATTTCATTGCGTGAACAGGTCGGTTTGCTGGCGTATTCGCCGTTGGCATTCGGCATGTTAAGCGGCAAATACCGCCGCCAACCATGGCCACCAAGCGCACGGTTAACCCTGTTTGAACGCTTTAAACGCTACAACAAACCAAAAGCCTTTGAAGCAGTGGAACGTTATGCGGCGATTGCGGAACAAGCCGGCATCAGCCTGACCGCACTTTCACTCGCATTTGTTAATCAACAACACTTTGTCGCCAGCAATATTATCGGCGCCACCAACCTCGAACAGCTTGCCGAAAACATTGCCAGCATCAACGTGCGGTTAAGCGAAGAGACATTGGCGCAGATCAATGCGGTACATGCAGAAATCAGCAACCCGTGTCCATAGCTCAGCAACGTCTTATTCAGGCACACCACGCAACAGCGGATACTTGATAAAAGGCGCAACCGAGGTCGAAGCCGGTAAATCGTTAAACAGCAAAATAAACGGTTTCGGCGGAATCACTTTCTCATTGCGCCATAAGCTGCCCATGCCGACCAGTTGAATATCTTGCGGCAGATTGGCAATGCCCTGCTGTAGGACTCGAATCGTATTTTTGCGCGGGTGTCCGATCACAATGGCGGTGCCGTGTTTGCGGGCATATTGTAGCGATAGATTAAACTGGCGCTGCACATCGGCGTAGTCGTCGCTGTCGTCCAAGAAAATATGCCTATCCAAAGCCACTACGCCATTTTCTCGTGCTACTTTACTCGCCACACTGCTGCCGATGGTACGGCTGTCGAGGAAAAACAGTTTGTGCCGTTGCAACTGCTGCATTAAATGAGTCATCAACGTGCGGTCAGCGGTGGCAGCGCTACCCATGTGGTTGTTCAAACCAATGGCATACGGCACTTTTTGCCGTGCATACTCAATATTGTTTGCCACCTGTTCAGCGGACATGCCAAGCAGCAGGCCCTCTTTTTCCAGTTTCATCTTGGCTTTCGGCTGCATCGGCTGGTGAATCAAAATATCGCGCCCTTGTTGCTTTGCCTGTTTCGCTCGTGCCATCGCATTCGGCGCCGACGGAATAATCGCCACCGAAATCTCTTTCGGCAGGTTATAAATTTTCTGATCGTCGGCACGATAACCGATATCGTCGATCACAATCGCCAAACGTGCCGCAAAACCGCTGCCTGACAGCAGTAGAAAACAGCAAAGTGTGGTTTTGACCAACTGAAATTTCCCCATCACTTCACCCAATTTAGCGGATTGACCGGGTTGCCTTTGCGGCGGATTTCGAAATAGAGTGAGGATTTACCTTGTCCGCCGCTGCTGCCGACTTCGGCAATTTTCTGACCGCGCTTGACGAACTGTCCGTTTTGTACGCTCAAGCGCTGGTTGTAGCCGTACAAACTCATATCACCGGCACCGTGATCGACCACCACCATTAAACCGTAACCTTGCAGCCAATCGGCTAAAATCACCCGCCCATCGGCAATCGCTTGCACCGCTGCACCGTTGCTGCTGTTGATCACAATGCCTTTCCAGCGCAATTCACCCATTTGTACCGAGCCGAAACGATTGGCAATGCTGCCGCTGGTCGGCAAAGCGTATTGTTTTTTGCCTGCGCCCAAACCGCTGGTTTTGCGGGTCAGCTGTTTTTCGGTTTCGGTAGGCTGATACGGCTTATCACTCTTTTTCTCTTGTTCGGCTTTTTTCTTTTGATAGGCAGCAAGCTCTTGCTGTTCACGCTGTTTTGCGCGTTGCTCTGCCTGTGCGATAGAGCGCTTCAGGCTGTTTTCGTTCTCTTTTAGCACATCAAGCCGATTTTCACCTTGTTTAATCGAACGATCTAACTTATTTAGCGTCGATTTGCGCTCATTTTGTGTTTTTTGCAGTGAAGATTGTGATTGTTTCTGCTTATTCAGGATAGCCTGCTGTTGTTTCTGCTGCTGTTGCGCTTCGGCTTTTTGGTTTTCCAGACTGAGCTGGGTTTGTTTGATCGATTCGATCAACTCACTGCGAGTACGGTTGAACTGTTGATAATACGCATACATCCGATCGCTTTCTTGCGCTTTTTCTGACAGCATTTTTTCAATGACCGACGGATTCAAACCTGCTCGATAGGCTGAATCCAACTGCTCCGCCAATTTCTGTTTTTGTGTCGCCAGCTGCTTTTCCAAACGCGCAATTTGCCTGTCGGTTTCACGGATATTTTGCCGTAGACTACCAAGATCCTGCTCGGTTTTACGTAGTTCGCCCAACACAGTGTTGATACTGTTTTCTTGTTTTTTCAATTCTTGTTGCAAGCGGTTTTGCTCTTGGCGCTGCTGTACAAGCTGTTGTTGCTGCTGTTTAATTTGCTGTTGAATTTTAGACAGATCCTGCTGGTTGGCATGGCTTGATTCAGGATAACCCAGCAAAACAAATGCCAAAACAAGCGATAGACTCAGCGTCATCGCATATCTCAAAAAATCTCTAGCGTTGTTTACTCCCCGCACCGGCACGCGCTTTAACTCCCTTTTACCTTAATGCTAACAAAATTAATACATTTTAATCGCTTCTTTGCAAAAGATCAGCAATTCTCAGCAGAATATCAGCAAAGATCCGGATTAGCTATTTAAACTTCGGAAAATATTTGCTATAAATGCCACACAATTGATACCACATTTTTATTTTTAAAACCTAGGGTCTGTTGATCTTTGTTTATATTTTGAGTTGTTGTTTAAAATGAGCACAATCTAGGCGTAAGCCGAAATCAATAG
>NZ_VDHB01000221.1:0-4219 GCF_006227735.1 Testudinibacter sp. 'clade 2' | reverse complement strand
GGTGTTCGGATACGTCAAAAGTTATCTCAGTCATTTAGATTTCCTTTAAATTTAAGGTTTAAATTTCATGTAAGCGTTTTCATTGAGCAATATAACAATAACTTTGGTAATAAACTGTTAATCAGATCACATGTTTTTAAAAAATTTATTGCAGCAGTTAATCTAACTTTGATCTTAATCACAAAATTAAAAATAAATTTTTGAAACGTTTCAAGATAAGGCCTAATATAAAATAAATTGAAACGATTCAATTTTTTTCTCTAAACTGACTAACAGGAGTTTTGCGATGAATTTACTTTTTCTTGGAACAGGAGCTTCAGAAGGCATTCCCAATCCTTATTGCAAGTGTGAATTGTGTGAAAATGTCAGGACTCAAGGTGGGCATGATGTCCGAACTCGCTCTTCCGCCCTTATCAATGATGAAATTCAAATTGATATTGCTCCGGATTTTTTCTATCAAGCTAAACTGCATCAGATTGATGTCACTCGAATTAAAGATTTATTAATTACACACACCCATCCGGATCATTTCAACACAGGGGAGCTACATAACCGTGTAGAAAATTTTGCTTTTAATGTAGAGCACCCTTTATTTATCTATGGAAGTGATAAAGCAATTACAGGATGTCGCAATGCGATAGAAGATGTTACGCCAGAACGTTTTAATTTATCCATTCTGATTCCTTTTATTACTGTCAAAACCAGCTCTGGCGTATCGATTACTCCCCTTATCGCAAACCATGCCCGCTGGGAGTTATGTTATATTTATCTGATTGAAAAAGATGAAAAAACTATTTTATACGGACATGACTCCGGATTTTATTCTGATCTCACTTGGAATTGGTTAAAAGGTAAGAAATTAGATTTAATCGTTTTGGAATGTACTTATGGCTATCATCAAAACCAATTTACCAATAATCATATGAGCATTGAAACTGTCGTCAATATGAAAAAAGTATTTTCAGAAAACGGTAACCTTGCTCTACATACTCAGATTTATATTTCTCATATTTCTCATAGTTGTGGCTTTAATCACCAAGAATTAAGCCATATTTTTGCCGAACACGACATCCATGTTGCTTATGATGGATTAAACCTTTCTATTTAGGAGCTCAGAATATGTTTAAAATTCCTCGTTTACTAACAATGATGTTCATGCAATATTTTGTACAAGGTGCATGGAATATGACTATTGGTGCGGTGCTGGCGACTTATAGCATGAAAGGTATAATCGGCTCGACTTATTCACTTTTAGGATTGGCAACGATTATTTCACCATTATTTATTGGTATGATTGCCGACCGTTTTTTCCCTTCACAAAAAGTGATCTCAATTTTACATATTTTAAACGGTGCCGTACTATTGTTATTACCAAATTATATTCTGGCAGGTAATGTAAATGCATTTCTCGCTCTCATTTTTGTAGTGGGTCTATTATACTATCCAACTACCGCACTTTCTAACAGCATTGCATTTCACCATATTTCAGATCAAAAATTATTCCCTTATATTCGGGTATTCGGCAATATTGGATTTATCGTTATTGGTTTGATTATGGGATACTATGAAATTTTTGATAATATTATCGTATTTAAAATTGCTGCTATTGCATCTATTGTTTGTGGTCTATATTGTTTTACACTCCCTCATACTCCTCCGGCAACCAAAGGAGCAAAACTTAACTTAAGAACTATTCTATGCCTAGATGCTCTCTCTTTATTTAAAGATAGATACTTTAGCATATTTATGCTTGCAACATTTATTTTAATGATTACGAAAACAGCTTATAGTGCTTATATTCCTGTTTATTTAAAAGTAATGGATTTAAATTCAGCTAATATGATGCAAATAGCTGTGATTACAGAAGTAGTTTTTATGGTATTACTGGTAACTATGCTGAAAAAATATGGTTTTAAAGCCGTTATTACATTAGGAATTATCGGTTGGGTGATTCGCATGTTTATCTTCTCACATGCCTCTACCAGCGAAGACTACTTTATTTATATCCTTATTGGACTATTGTTACAAGGTGTATGTTGGGACTTTTTCTTCACCGCTGGTGATGTTTATGTGAATGCTAAAGCAGACAGCAGTATTAAAGCGCAAGCTCAAGGATTACGTTTTATTGTTTCGAATGGTTTCGGTGTCTTCATGGCATCCTCGCTAATCGGAGCAATTAACAATCGTGTTGTTACAGAAAGCAGTATGCCTGAAGCCGGAAGTCAGTGGGCTGAATTCTGGATTTATCCTGCAATTATTGCTTTGGTGGTCGGTATTATATTTTGGATCTTTTTCAAAGATACTGATGTATTTGTTGCAGAAAATAAATAGAGTAATCAAAATTATACAGGAATTGATATGAACGAAATAAAAACCCAGCTTATATTATTGGGCAGCACATTTAATTTTATTGTGATGTTTAAACTTCTACTTACCTGCTTTTTAGGTGGAATAATTGGTTTGGAAAGAGAAGTTAAAAGAAAACCGGTCGGTATCAAAACCTGTATAATTATCGCTGTAACGACCTGTATTTTAACAGTTGTTTCAATTCATGCGGCTGAATATTATGCCGCATTATCAAGTAATATTAGAACTGATCCAATGAGATTAGCCGCCCAAGTTATTAGTGGCATAGGGTTCATAGGAACAGGCGTTATTTTACATAAAAATAATGATATGATATCCGGGATTACTACTGCAGCAATGATCTGGAGCGCTACTGGTATAGGTATCACCGTTGGAGCTGGCTTCTACGGCGATGCAATTACTGTTGCTATCATCATTATTATTACTTTAAAATATAGCCGTTATTTGAAAGTAATTATCCCAAAGAGAAACTATATTAATAAAATTAACATTATCCTTGATATCAATAGTGAACTAAATATTGAAGATATTACTCAAACTATCCACCATAAAAATTGTCAAGTCGATATCGTAAGCATCAAAGAAGAAAATGATAATCACCTGACACTTTCTATTAGTGCTTACCTTTCTAAACACCAATCTTCTTTTGAGGTATATAAAAAATTAAAGAGTATTCAACATATTAACGGTATTGAAATCAAATATTTCAACTAATACTTTGCATTAATTCTGCTTCATTTTCTGATAAATAGCGATTAATTTCACCTATAACTTGCTCTTCCGAAAGATGGCTAAAAAGATATTTTTTGACCATTTTTCCAATAAAAAACTCAATTTTACGCAAATTAACTGAAAAACCAAGCGGGTTAATATTCTCACGAATACCATTAAACTCTTTCTCATAAGCCAAAGGCAACCATGGCATAGTTTTAATAATCTCTTGATTTGATAAAATATTTTTTCTTGCAGAGTTGCCACCTAACATAACATATTGATCATGAATTTCATCTTGCATAAACCATGACAAAAATTGTATACATTCTTGTTTATGTACAGTATGCTTAGAAATAACCAAACTTCCTCCACCAAACAAAGGCATATCACCGGGAACAGGAGCAAAACCAAGCGAAGGCGAAAGCTCTGCATGGGATAAATGAAAAAAGTGATTCATATAAATAATCAACATAGGGATAGTTTTATTTTCTAACATATTAACAGCATTAGACCACCACTTATCCTCCAGTAGTTTTGCGCTAAGAAATAATGTCTTCAAATTAATTAATACATCAATTGATTTAATAACATCCAACTTTAATGAGTTTAATTCAAATAAACTGGCTGAAAGGGCATAATACCTGATAAAAAACTCTGTTGCCAAAACCTCCTCATCTCCTAAAACCAAAGCTGTTCCATAAGACGTTGGGGAGAGTGAGTTTTTATTTTCGCTAAAAAATTGTACAATGCTATTAAATTCTTCAAAATTTTTTGGAATAGATAAATCTTTCTTATTTTGTTCAAAATACAATCGTCTTATTGTTTGATTTTCAAAAAAATCTTTCCGGTAAAATAATATTTGTATACTAGGATCAAAAGGAACTGCATAAACATCCTCACCCAAAAGACAAAATCTTTTAATAATATCTTGAGAATAATTTTTTTCTAATTGCTTTTTAGTAATAAAATTAAAAGGCGTAAAGTTACTCTTAGCAAACCATGGAAAACTCTCCATATCTATCCTAATAATATCATATTGCTCAGCTTTATTAATATCATTTAAAATTAAAGAAATCTCATTAAAACTGACAATTTCAATATTCACCTTAATTCCAGAAACCTTATGAAAGTGCGGTAT
>NZ_VDHB01000220.1:0-652 GCF_006227735.1 Testudinibacter sp. 'clade 2' | reverse complement strand
TAACCAAATTATAACAAAAATACAACCAAAGAAACGGCTTTTTAATTGGTGTATTTTTTGAACATGAAGTATCATTATAGCATGTTATAAATTCATTATGATGGTAAAAAATGTTAGATCACAGTGCATTAACACAGATGTACCCGCTTATCGTCACGCCAAGCCATGATGGTAAATATTTTCATAATTATGTCACCTCATTACTCAATTTAACCGAACATGCGCATGCTGTCGGATTGCGATTTCAGGTTTTAATGCAGCGCGGTGAGAGTTTAATCACTCGAGCGCGCAATAATGCCGTTGCAGACTTTATGGCAAATCCGACATGGACACATTTGTGCTGGATTGATTCCGATATTGGTTTTGAACCCAATGCTTTTTTCCGTCTGTTATTGTCCGATTATGAGATTGCGGCCGGTGTTTATCCGTTAAAGCACGAACAGTTTCCGAGCCATATTTTTCCAGAAATGAGCCGCCAACAATTTGAAAGCGCCAGCACACGTTACACCATCAACATTGATAAAACAGATGAAAACAATCAAGTAAATTTAAATATTCTGCCGAACGGCTTTCTTGAAATGGGCGAAGCACCGACGGGGTTTATGTCGATTAAACGTTCTGTTTTTGAAAAAATGATGGCATTTTATCCGAC
>NZ_VDHB01000022.1:0-19463 GCF_006227735.1 Testudinibacter sp. 'clade 2' | reverse complement strand
GGCGGATATATAATCCGCCCCTACCTTGCCTCATCAAATATCTTTGTCAATAATCTGAGGCGGGAAAATCCCGCCTTTTTCTGAAAATGGATGGTTAAACCCCAACTAAGCCGCAACCATCACCATTGCCGGACGGATAACCCTTCCGTTCAACAAGTAACCTTTTTGTAGCACTTGCGTAATCTGGTTCGTGGTAAACCCTTCACTCGGCTGCATAGAAATCGCTTGATGCAACTCTGGATTAAACGTTTCCCCAACTGCGCCGACGGCTTCAATACCGAATTTATTCACTGTCGATAATAACGATTTGTAAGTTAGTTCAACACCGTCAAAAATGGCTTTACCCGCATCGTCACCAATGGTTTGGGTGTTTAAATCAAGCGCACGTTCTAAATTATCAATCACTTCCAACAGCTCTTTAGCAAATTTCTCTAACGCAAAATTATGCGCTTTTTCAACATCTTGCTCTGCACGGCGACGAATGTTTTCTATCTCGGCACGGCTACGCAGTTGGACATCTTGTACCCGCTTATTGCTCTGTTCCAGTTGCGCCTCCAGCTCCTGAACCCGTGCAATCGCCTCTTCTAACGGATCGCCCGTCACTTCCGGTAATTGTTCTTCTGCTTTCGCAGCGTCTTCGATGGTCGTTTCTAGATCTTTTTCTTCGGCTAACTCAGACATTTTTTTCTCCATACAGACTGAAATAAATCAAGTTTACTTATTCTACCGAAAAAACCGCACTTTAGCTCAATTTTATCCGGTGAATAGTGCTTTCAATTGTAACTCTTTTTGTTAATATAGGGTTTAAAATGACGATTTCAAGCACTATCTGACTTTTCTGTCTGTTACTGTTTTTTATGAGCAAAATAAATGCACAATTCTTTTTCTTCGAGCGCTAACGCACCTCAACGAGGCAAGCGTAATTTTCATACCATAGGCTTGGTCGGACGACCGAGAAACGATAATGCGCTGCAAATGCACAAAAACATCTACCAATGGTTAAGTGAACGCCACTACCAAGTGTTGGTGGAAAAAGATATCGGCAAAGATCTCTCGATTCCTGAAGAGCACATCGCCCCGATTGAACAGATTGGCGAAAAAGCGGATTTGGCGATTGTGATCGGCGGTGACGGCAATATGCTAGGCACCGCACGGATCTTGGCTCGCTACGACATCGCCGTCATCGGTATTAATCGCGGACATTTAGGATTTTTAACCGATATTGATCCGAAACATGCCTATTCACAGCTACACTCTTGTTTGGAAGAAGGCGAATATTTTATCGAAGAGCGGTTTCTGCTGGAAGCGATGGTCGAACGTGATAACGAGTTGATTAATTTGAATAATGCCGTCAATGAGGTGGTGATTCATCCGGCAAAAATTGCGCATATGATCGATTTTCAAGTGTATATTGATGACAAATTTGCGTTCTCGCAACGTTCCGACGGTCTGATCATTTCCACGCCGACCGGCTCAACCGCTTATTCGTTGTCTGCCGGCGGACCGATTTTGACCCCACAACTCAACGCCATCGCCTTAGTGCCGATGTTTCCCCACACCCTCTCTTCGCGCCCGTTAGTGATCGACGGTAACAGTGTGATTTCACTGCGCTTTGCCCAATATACGGTACGCCAACTGGAAATCAGCTGTGACAGCCAAGTGGCGCACGCCTTTTCACCGGATGATAAAATTATCGTACGCAAAAGCCAAGATACGCTACGGTTGCTACATTTGAACGACTACAACTATTTTAATGTGCTGAGTGCCAAATTAGGTTGGCTACAAAAATTGTTTTAATCATTTGAACTTTATTCAACGCAAAAGTGCGGTTGCTCACCACAACCGCACTTGCTACTTCTGACTTTATTGTTAAGCGATCACCTAACCAATCACGTGTGGCAAATAGCCTTTATCCACCAAAAATGGAATTGCAATAATCAATATGCCCAATAATAAGGCAAACAGCAGTGACGGATTGCCACCCCACACCCGATACGCCAAATTAGGTGATTGACGTCGTGCTTTCCACGCCAAACCGACCGGCAACACCAGGCCGTAAAAAGCAAACATCACCCCGGCACCGTTGAGTGCCATAATAAAACCTTCAGGATAGAACAGCGCAAACACCAGTGGCGGCAAGAATGTTAATAAACCCAATGAAGCGCGATTTGAACGTACTTTTACTCGATTAAGCAGATCTTTTAAACAGTCAAACAGACTCAATGCCACCCCTAAAAATGAGGTAATCAACGCCAACGATGAGAATACTCGAATCGCTTCACTCAACACCGTGCTGCCGGTGATTTCACGAGTTGCATTCACCAAGCCGTTCAAGGTAGGATCTTGCTGTAAAATCTGCAAAAATTGGCTTTGACTTAATACGCCGTGAGTGGAAAGCTGCCACAATAAATAAGCAAACAACGGAATACCGGTGCCCACTAATATAGCAATTCTCAGCCGTCTGATATCCCCCTCCAGATATTTCACAATACTTGGGATCACCACATGGAAGCCAAAAGAGGTGAAAAATACCGGCGCGGCTGACAACATCAGCGCATTGTTAATCGGCATTGCCATTAAATTATCGATCGAAACACGCGGTAGCATCATTAATAACACGAACAAGAAAACGGCGATTTTACTGAAAAAGAACAAGCGATTGACCGCATCAACACTCGATGTGCCGATAATAATGAAGATGCCCAACACTACGGTAAACAAAATAATGCTGAGTTTGCCGGTATCATACCCCAGTCCTGCCGACAACAAACCGTTGATCAGCGAGCCACCACCCGTGACGTAGGCAGACAAAATCGCATACATAAAAATCAGCAGCGATAAAGTTGAGATAATTCGTCCGAAAGCGCCGAAGTATTGTTCTGCCAATGTTGCTAAACCGTCATCGATCCGAGCCGTTTGATAAACTTCAATGAATAGCAACGCACTATAAGAAAGCAGTAGCCACAGGATCAACAACAAAATGATAGTAAAGCTGAAGCCCATACCGGCGGAGGTGATCGGCATCGCCAACATACCGGCGCCTATGGTAGTTCCTGCGACCAATAATGTGCCGCCTAAGGTCTTGTTTTTCACGCGATGTTCTCAAATTTCAGATTTATTGAATAAAAAAAGTGCCCATATGGATGGGCACTACTCGGAAAGCAAATATATGGCTATTGAGATAGCACTCGTTATTGTGCGGCGTAAGATACTCGAAAGGTCGTGAAAGCGCAAGCATTGCAATAATTAAATCTTAATTTTGTGATTTCGAGCAAGATTTTGTTGTAACAGTGAAGATTATCTAACAAAAAATCTGCTATTTTTGATTATATCCCAGTTTCAGTTGTTCGAAATCGCACTTTTATGTTAATGCTGACAAATGGCATTCATCACGGTTGTTTTCGGATAAAACAGCGCCGATCATGCAGCACACACTTACTGAAGCAATATTTTTTGCGTTAGCGCAAATATTATTAAAAATCCGCTTGAAATAAAATCCGATCAGCTCATAATTAGTCGCACAACCATGATAAAAATTCTCATTTTTACTCGCGTTAATAATATGTTAAAAAAACTCAACTCTTTATTACTGACCATCCTTCTATCGCTTGCGTTCAACGTAGTAGCAGAGCCTGCTGCAGACAACCGCTATCAAGGCTATATCCAAGATATTGAACAGCGTTTGGACAACACATTGTCGCTATACCAACAAGGCGAGCAAAATCAAGCCAAAAGTGCGGTGCAAATGGCGTATTTCGAGGTGTTTGAAAATCTGGAAGGACCGATTCGGATCAATATTTCAGCGCAAAAAAGCTATCAATTGGAAGCGACTTTTGGCGAAATACGCAAAATGATCACCGAGAATCAGCCCGAATCGGTGATCGCTAGCAAAATTAACTGGCTGAAAAATGAATTGAATCAACTAGAATCTGTGCTGAACGACGGACATCAACTGGCTGCCGAAGCACAACACAGTACCTACCAAAACAGTGATATTGCAGCATATTGGCAGCAAAGTTTCCAAATTATCGACGATCGGTTGGCTGAAGCCATCACTGCCTATCAAAACGGGGATTTAGACGCAGCCAAAAAGTCGGTGCAACAGGCACAGTATGAGGGCTACAAAAACTCCGAAATGGAAATGGCGATTCGCCAAAACCGCTCTTCCAGCCAATCCTCTGCCCTCAACCAACAATTTTACGATTTAATCAAAGCCACACAACAAGCCGACAATCTGACTCAGTTAGGCTATTTAAGCACTCAATTGCTACAAGACATTGAAGAGCAACTGCCGAATCTGCCGATCACCAAACAAGCACAGCAGCTGCAAACAACCGCCAGCGAACAACCACAAATCAACAACTCACAAGATTGGCAACAGGTTGCCGCCGACGTGAATCACGGCATTCAGCAAGCGCTTCAGCTCTATCAACAGGGCAAACGCGACGATGCCATCATTGCGGTGCAGGATACCTATTTTGATGTATTCGAAAGTTCCGGCATGGAAAGCAGCGTCGGCTCGCGCGACAGCCAGCTGAAAACCACGCTGGAAGGGTTTTTCACGCGTTTGGTGGGGCAAATGAAAGCGCAACAACCGCTCGAAAACCTGCAACAACAAGCCAATGGTTTATCGCAACAGTTACAAAGTGCGGTCGAGCTGTTGCAACAAACAAATGACAACGCATGGTCCATTTTTGTGTATAGCCTGTTGATTATGCTGCGTGAGGGCTTGGAAGCGTTGCTGATTGTGGCGGCCATTGTGGCGTATCTGGTCAAAAATCAGCATCAGGACAAACTGCCGGTGATTCGTCAATCGGTGATTATCGCCCTGATCGCCAGTGTGATTACCGCCTTTATTTTCCAACTGCTGTTTGAAAACTCTGGCGCTAATCGTGAATTACTGGAAGGGATCACCATGATTTTTGCCGTGATCATGCTGTTTATGATGAGCTATTGGCTGCTGTCAAAGGTGGAAGCGCAAAATTGGAAACGCTATTTGGAAGGCAAGCTGTCAACTTCTTTAACCACCGGCTCACTCATCGGGCTTTGGCTGACCAGCTTTTTGGCGGTTTATCGCGAAGGGGCGGAAACCGTATTGTTTTACTACGCATTAGTGGGGGATATTCAATCTGCCGACGGTTATTTATATCTGTTAGGCGGCATTATCGTTGGCGTAGTGTTGTTGTTAATTGTCTATTTTATTATGCGTTTTACCGTCGTAAAACTGCCGCTAAAACCGTTTTTTATGTTAACCGGCAGCTTTATGTATTTGATGGCATTTGTGTTTGCCGGCAAAAGCGTATTGGAGCTAATCGAAGGAAAACTGATACAGCCCACTCTGCTGTCCGGTTTTCCGGAAATCGCCTGGCTTGGGATTTATCCTTATCTAGAAACCTTGATTCCACAAGCCGTGTTAATTTTAGCCGCCATCTTCGCCTTGTTTTATATGAAGAGCACCGCTAAAAAACAAGCGTTAACTGATATTTCACACTAAACTTTTTAGAGGTATTTTATGAACTTCAAGAAAACATTCATCACTGCGACTCTGTTAGCCGGTATCTTCTCCGCCACCTCTGCGCTGGCATTTAAAGAGTATCCAGCAGGAGAACCGATTACCATGAACGAAATGGAGATTGCTGCAGTCTATTTGCAGCCGATAGACATGGAACCACGTGGTATGGGCTTGCCTGCTGCCAAATCCGATATTCACTTGGAAGCGGATATTCATGCGATTGAGGGCAATAAAAACGGCTTCGGCGCTGGCGAATGGATGCCGTATTTGACTATTAATTATACGTTGGAAAATCTGGATACCGGCGAAAAACAACAAGGTACCTTCATGCCGATGGTTGCCGGCGATGGTCCGCACTACGGAGCGAATATCAAAATGATGGGCGTTGGCAACTATAAAGTCACTTATCATATTGAGCCACCATCAAAAGCCGGATTACATCGCCACACCGATAGCGAAACTGGCGTTGGTCGTTGGTGGAAACCGTTTGATGCCGCTTTTGAATTCAAGTATACCGGTTTGAATTAAGTATAACCGCACTTTGCCGCGCTGCTACTCGGCGTGGCGTATTTTTGTTTTTAAACCCGTTTGATGGACTAAGCTCAAGCGGGTTTAAAAATATCAATAAGGTTAGGGTCTGTTGGAATGAACTATTTTTTTACATCTGTTTTGCAATTGCTGCTGCCGTTCAGTCTGCTGAGCGGACTACTGTGGGCAAGCCAGCTGTGGCCCGCACAGCGCAATATTCCGGATAAAGCCTTGCACTGGCTTTCGTTGACCGCACTTTGTGTCGGTTTTTTGCTCTGGCAGCTACTGACCCCCAACCAAAGCCTCAAGTTGGCATTGTCACTGCTCTACGCTTCTGTTTTACTTTTTAGTCTGATTGCGGTGGCACTCAACCGGCGAATCCTGCTGTACTTGGCTCAAATCGGATTATTACTGTTTTGCGGTATCTTCTGGGCACAAAACCCTAGTCTTAGTGCCATCACCACCACTGAAATCATTAACACTGACTTTATTCTGAACCTGTTTACCATCACAACCGCACTTCTGTTTTGCCTGCTCGCCGCTAACTGGATTGCTGTCCTATTGGCACAAAGCCAACACGCATTACACTATCTGCGTATGCTGGCTATAGTATTATTGATCTTTTGGTTACTGCTGCCGCTGAGTGGGCAAATTTTACTGTCGCTGATCAAATTGCAGCTGGTGGATTTGGATAAAGGATTGCTGAGTTTTGTTGCCAAAACCTTGAATTTAACACTCTATAATAACTATTTAATCGCAATCATCATTTTAGGGATAACTCTGCTGTTTTGGGTTAAAGTGCAAAAACCACGTAGACACGCCGTTAAACAACAGCACGACTTAATCGAAAAGCGCCAAAAAACCGCACTTTACCGACAGGCACGACGTATCACCCTGTCTGGTTTAATCTTGGCATTAATCGTTATTAGCGTGCAATGCTATTGGGATAACATTGCTTCACAACCGCCACGGCTCTCAGAGGCCACTCCGTTGACATTGTCGGACAATGATCAGATTCATATTGATATCAAACAGGTCAGCGACGGCAAATTACACCGCTTCGTCTGGATTTCTGATGAGGGTAAAGCGGTACGTTTCTTTATTATTAACCGCTTAAGTGATCGGCTCAGTTTGGGCGTGGTGTTCGATGCCTGTTTGTTGTGCGGCGATCAGGGTTATGTAATGCAAGGCAACCAAGTGGTTTGCGTGGCGTGTGGCGTACATATGTTTATTCCGTCGATCGGCAAGCCTGGCGGCTGCAACCCGGTGCCGATTAATGGTTGGCAACAAACCGAAACTCAGGTGATTATCGACAAAAAAAGTTTGGAAGAGGGCTTAAATTACTTTTCAACCATCGTCAAATTGGACGTAATTGATCCGGTAGATGGCACTAAACTGATCAATACCGAAGCCAAGTTCAAATACAGTTATGCTGGCAAAAGCTACTTTTTTGCTTCGGAGCAGAACCTCAATCAGTTCCGTGACAACCCCGAACGTTATTTAACCAAACACAACCAAAGCAAAGTGACGGAGGAATAGCCATGCTGCTGCGTATGTTGTTGCAATCTTGGAAACACGGACTGCGCCGCAAATTCTTAGCGATTTTCACCATTTTTCTGGCGGCGGGATTGGTCTCTGCACTGCTGGCGGTGTCGATTGATATTGGCGATAAAATGGCAAAAGAGCTGAAATCCTACGGTGCCAATATTTTGATCGAGCCTGCCGCTCAAGCAGCACTGCCACAAGTAGATCAAGAACGGGAAAATCTGTTGCTAGGACAAGATTTTTTAGACGAAAAAGAACTGCCGAATATTAAAGACATCTTTTGGGGCAATAATATTGTTGGTTTTGCACCACAATTGAATGCCCCTTTTGAGCTGATCAGCCATAACGGGCAAACGGTGCAGCAGGATATTAGCGTGTTAGGCACGTTTTTTAATTATCCAATCGGCATTCCGGACGACCCTGACTACCACACCGGACAAAAAATCATCAGTCCATACTGGCAAGTAGAAGGTAAGTGGGCAGATGACAGTGATAAAAGTGCGGTCAATACACCAACTCAAGCCTTAGTCGGTCGCCAACTTGCCGCCAATGCCAACATTCATATTGGTGATCGGTTGCAATTAATACCGTTCACCGATAAACCGACCGCACTTTTAAACGTGGTAGTCAGTGGCATCTTATCTAGCGGCGGCAATGAAGAAAATCAATTGATTGTGCCGTTGCAAGCGGTGCAAAACAGCTTGAATCTGCATGGCAAAGTGCAGTCGGTAAGAGTTTCAGCATTAACCGTGCCGGAAAATGATTTGTCGCGTAAAGCACGCGAAAATCTGGAAGCGTTGGATGCGGAAGAGTATGACCGTTGGTACTGCACCGCTTATGTCTCCTCAATTGCTCATCAACTAGAAGAAGCGGTTTCTGGTGCTGTTGTTCGCCCGATTTGGCAAGTGGCAGCTTCCGAAGGCGTGGTGATTGAAAAAATTCAGTTACTGTTGGCGGTAGTAACATTGGCTGCACTGCTGGCTTCAGCTATGGGCATTGCCTCTTTGATGACCAGTAATATTATTGAACGCAGTAAAGAGATTGGTCTGATGAAAGCATTGGGAGCAGATCAAACTGAAATTAATCTGTTATTCTACAGTGAAGCGGCTCTCAGCGGTATTCTCGGCGGACTACTTGGTTGCTTGGCAGGTTGGGGGCTGGCGGGTATCATCGGCGATGCACTGTTCGGGCAACCACTGTCGTTTGCTTGGATTGTGGTGCCATGCGTACTGTTTTTGTCGGTGTTGATCGCACTTATCGGCACATGGTTTCCGGCGCACCGCATTACCAAACTTTATCCGATAGAGGTGTTGTATGGGCGCTAATATGTTTTGGCGATTAGTGTTGCGTGCGCTGCGATTACGCTTGCAGCGGGTAGCGATTATCTTTGCGGCATTAAGCGTTGGTTCAGCGATTGTCACTGCAATGTCGGCAGTCTATTTTGATATTAACAGCAAAATGAGCCAAGAATTGCGCACCTTCGGCGCCAATTTTTATATCGGTTCGCAGCATCAAAACTTGATGTCACAAGCGCAATTCGAACAGATTATCCAACAAGCTCCGCAGGGATTACTCAATGCTGCCGGCCCGTATTTATACGGCATCACTCGCAGCGAACTGGAAAAAATCGTGATTATGGGCGTTTGGTTTGACACCATGCCGACCCTTGCGCCTTACTGGCAAATCAACGGACAGCAAATCGGGGTCAATTTTGATCAGCGCAACGTGATGATCGGCAAAACGTTAGCAGAACGGCTGCATTTAAATGTTGGCGATAGTATTACGTTAAGCAACGATCAGCAGCAAAAACAGCCATTTAATATTAAAGCAATTATCGAAGCCGGTGATGCCACCGACAATATGCTGATCGTCAATCTGGAGTTCGCACAACAGTGGCTGAACAAAGCGAACGAGATCAGCTATGCACTATTGAGCGTTAAAAACGAACAAGGGCAAGTAGAACAGTTTGCCGAGCAACTGCGTCAGCAATATCCTGAGCTGGAAATTCGCCCGATTCGCAAAGTTTCAGCTTCCGAAGGGCAGATTTTGGATAAGATCAAAGGCTTGATGGGCTTGATTTCGTTAGTGATCTTGGTGCTGGCGACATTGTGTGTCAACACCACGCTAATCGCGATCATCGCCGAGCGTGCCAAAGAGTTCGCATTGCAAAAAGCGCTCGGCGCCAAACGCCGTGATATTATCAAACAAATCACCACTGAAACCCTATTGATCGCACTGTTTGCGACTATTGTCGGCTTGGTGTTAGGCTATATTCTTGCGCAAATTTTGGGCATTGCCGTGTTTAAATCCAGTATTGATTTGCGGCTGCCAGTGATTCCGATCACACTGCTGCTCTCATTGATCGTCACCCTATTAGCAGTGATTGTGCCGACCCGACGCGCGTTACAAATTGAAACCGCCAACGTCTTAAAAGGCGAATAATTAAAAGGCGAATAATTAAAAGGCGAATAACAAGGAAAAGTATGAACGAGAAAAATTGGGTGATTGAAACCCAACATTTGGTCAAACGCTTCGGACAAGTGACCGCACTTGACGATATTAATATTCGAATTGCCGCCGGCGAATTTGTGGCGATTATGGGGGCTTCCGGTTCCGGCAAAACCACTTTAATGAATATTCTCACCTGCTTAGATACCGCCAGTGACGGCAAGGTAATTCTCGACGGTGTTGATGCCGCCAAGCTGAACGAAGAGCAACGGCAACGCTTTCGTGCCGAAAAAATCGGTTTGGTGTTTCAGCAATTTCATTTAATTCCCTATCTGACCGCACTTGAAAATGTGATGTTGGCACAACACTATCACAGCGTCACCGATGAACCATCGGCAACAGCGGTACTGAATCAAGTCGGCTTAGCGCATCGAATCAACCATCTGCCCAGCCAACTCTCCGGCGGCGAGCAGCAACGAGTTTGCATCGCGCGCGCTTTGGTCAACCGTCCGCCGGTAATTTTCGCCGATGAACCGACCGGCAACTTGGACGAAACTAACGAACGCTTGATTTTGCAGCTGTTAACTGAGCTGAATCAACAAGGGCGCACCATTGTGATGGTCACCCACAATCCGGAATTAGGCAAGCTGGCACACCGCACTATTTTCCTACAACACGGCAAATTTTTACACGAAGAGCAACACATAAAGCAACCATTAAACATTAAAGGCAATTTATGAAATCACTACTCAACACGCTTACATTCAGTTTAGCATGTCTATTATTAAGTGCCTGCGAGCCACAATCGGCAACGCTCGGCAAACCTGCACCGGAGCTCGCGACATTCAGCCTTAATGGAGAAACCGTGAAACTGGAAAATGTGATCAAGCAAAAGCCGTTGTTTATCACCTTTTGGTCAGAAAGCTGCGGTGGTTGTATTGCCGAAATGCTAGAATTGCAACGCTTACAACAAGCGCAACCGGATAAACTGGATTTTCTGGCGATCAATATCGACGGAAAAGATGCCGACACTGCCGCTGTTGCTAAACAGCGTGGCATTACCTTACCCGTTGTGAAAGATCAACTGGGGATTACCGCTGAACGCTATCAAGTGGTCGGCACCCCAACGTCCTTTCTAATCGCCACCAATGGCGTGTTGCAACAACGCATGGAAGGCTTTGATCACGAACGGGTTAGTGCGCTGTTTGGAAACTAGGATCGGTTGATGTTTATTTATAATTTGAGCTATAAGATTTATTTTGATGAAGGTTACTAAAGTGCGGTTTACTTTTAAACATTTATGTTCGTTTATTCTTGCGTTACTGACGGCGCAAAGTGCGATTGCTGACGCCGACATCGCCAAAGGCAAACGCCAATATCAACAACTGTGCGCCATGTGTCACGGTCGCAATGCTGATAAACAGGCGCTCAACAGCTCCGCCATCATCGCCGGACTGCCTGCGACAGAGATTGCCAGCGCACTGCACAAACGCAAAAATGGCGAAATCGACGGCGGTGGCAACACAGTGAAAGCCCGTTTAACTGAACAGGATATGCAAAATCTGGCGGCGTATATTGAAACCTTAGGAAAATAACAATTAGGCAAAGCACAGCTCAAAATTGACCGCCCTTTGTATTTTTTATCAGGTAGTAGGGTTTAGTAATTGAACTCCGTATTGTGGAATTTTTTCGTCAGCAGTAATAAAAATTAAACCTTCAGCTTGTGCTTGTGCTATCAGCATTCGATCAAAGGGATCGTTATGGTAAGCAGGCAGTTTTCCTGCTTGTTCCGCATGGAAATGTGTAATATTTAATTTTTCAAACTCTTCCTCAACAATGACTTCAAAAATAGTTTCAGGCAAAGGCAATAATCCTTTCCGCATTTTAATGGCGATTTCCCAGATACTGGCGGCACTGAGATAAACCTGGCTATTACTAATCAGTTCTCTACTTCGTGGTCCTAATCTGGGCGAATCCTGCAACCACCAAATTAAAACATGGGTATCTAACAAAAATCGTTTCATCATCTCTGCTCAAAATCCCTGTTTAAAGTCCCTGTTCAAAAAGTGCGGTTAGTTCAGTATCTTCTTGCAGTAATACATCATCAGCCAAGGTGATTTTTCCTTTTAACGCCCCCGGATGGCGTATTTTTTTTGTCGGGATAGCAACCAGTTTTACCAATGGTGCACCGGCTTTAGCAATAATCACCTCTTCACCATTAAGCGCAGATTGGATTAATTGGCTTAGATTACTTTTTGCTTCATGAATATTAATTTGCATGATCTCCACCTCCAATATCGGGTTAGCCCAGTTAGCCCAGTTAGCCCAGTTAGCCCAGTTAGCCCAGTTAGCCCAGTAAAGCAATTTTTAAACTGAAATGCAAGCGAAAGTACAAAAATAAAACAACATATACCGCAAAACCGCACTTTCAAGTCTCACTAAGCATACGCCGATCTTTTAAACCATACCATTAACCAAATCAGTACCGTAAACCCGGTGGCAAGCAGGTAAACACTGGTGTAGCCACCGAAGCTGACGATCCGCAGTGCGCTAAAACCCGCCAGATAAGCGCCCAATAATACGATGGTATATTGTAGTGAGGTGTCTAGCGTTACCAGTTTGGAGTCCGCTTTATCCATCAACATTGTCAGGATAATCGGTAGCATAAAACTGTATGCCACACTAAGTAGTACAATCGGCAAGATAATTAAATATTGATCAAGACGGATCAGTTGTTCACTAAAACAGAACGTAGCAACCAGCAAAATTTGTATCAGTAAAATGGTATTGATGACCTGAAAACGTTGATATTTTTGTAAAAAATAGCCGGATAACGGCAGAATAACAATACAGATCAATGGAATAATAATTGCCAGTAGCAAGCCGATGTTTTGTGGCTGCCAGCCCAATTCATTCAGGCGTGGAATAAACGTGGTCGCCACTAATGCGCTGGGAATACAGGAAAAAAACAGCAATATTAACCAATGATAACCAACATTTGGTCGCTGCCAAAAATCAATAAAACGTTTAAACAGAAAACCCAACCGCACTTTTTCTGCCTGCTCGCTACTTACTGCAACTTCGGTATAAAATAGTAGCTGTAAACCAAATAATAGGGACAGTACCACCATCAAGCTGATCGCCGAATGCCAGCCAAGATGTTGATATAGAAAAAGAGCCAGTCCGCCGCCGATCATTTTTCCGATTCGGGCGCCAGCAACTTGAATTGCGCCCCCATAACCACGTTTTTTAAACGGCAATAATGAGCAGGTTAAGCCTAATGTCGCACAGCTAAAAAATAGGCTCATCAAGCTAAATGCCGCACATACCAACAATAGTGCGATAAAATGTTGCTGTGGCTGGATAAAATATAAACTGGTAAAACTCAGTAGCATCACAAAATTAGACAGAAACAGCCAGCTTTTAAAATGTCCGAAACGTTTAAACGAAAAGCGTTCGATCAGCGGCGAAATAATACAAGCGGCGGCTTCAATGCCTGCCAGCATGTAGATCCAACTTAATTGATTAAGCGTGAAGCCCTGATCTTTCAACATGGTTATCAAGGCGATCAGATAAAAGCCGATAATACTGGTTTTAAAGGTGGCACTACTGATCAACAGTGCCCAATCCTGCAACGTTAAGGTTCGCTGTTCCATTGTTTATGCTCGTTCTGTTGTCATTTCAGCCTGTTGTTGATAACGCCAAAACTCGGCATAGCGCCCGTTGATTTGCAATAAGTGCGAATGTGTTCCCTGCTCACTGATCTGTCCGTTATGCAATACGGAAATTTGATGTGCACCGACCACGGTGGATAAGCGGTGAGCAATCACCAAAATGGTTCTGTTTTTCACCAATTTGTCCAGTGCCTTTTGCACTGCCAATTCATTGTGAGTATCCAGTGCCGCAGTCGGTTCATCCAAAATCAGAATCGGTGCATCTTTCAAAATTGCTCTTGCAATTGCCAAACGCTGTTTTTCGCCACCGGACAGGTTGCTGCCGATATCGGCTATCGGTGTTTGATATCCCAGTGGTAAACGTTGGATAAAATCATGACATTGCGCCTGTTTGGCAGCCGCAATCACCGTTTCGTCGTCGGCATCGGGTTTTGCCATGCGGATATTATTGATAATCGTATCCTGAAACAGATAAACATCTTGAAACACTACTGAAATCATACTCATCAATTGTGCTTGGCTTAATTGACGAATGTCAACACCGCCAATACTAATCGTGCCGCTAGCGGGATCGGCGTAGCGCAGTAATAGTCGCAGCAAGGTAGTTTTGCCGCAACCGCTGCTACCGACAAAGGCATTAAAACTGTTTGGCGCAATCTGCAAGTTGATATTTTTTAATACCTTTTCCGGCTGATTCGGGTAGGCAAAGCTAACATTGTGGTAAATAATATGATGCTTATCCGGCAGCACCGCACTTTCACTCTCTTCCAGTTCCGGCAGCTGCATCATCGCATCTAGTTTTTCACAACTAATGACAAAAATTTCCAGTAATGAGGTCATCTGTACAAAAAAATTCAGCACATCGGCGGCTCTGGCGATCATCACCATCACCGTTGCCAACAACAACCAACTGGCTGTGCCGTTACCGGTCCAAATCAAACCGAAAATCAGAATAATCAACAAGCTGATTTGTACGGTTGCAGTGATAATTAAGTTGGGAATCTCGCCTTTTTTAGTGCCGATCCGCTGGATCACTGCTACATCTTGCGCCACTTGGTCAAAACGACTGATTTTATCATGCAATTGTGCGGTCGATTTCAGCACCTCTAAGCCCTGAATAAACTCCACCGCTTCACCTTTTAAACGTTCATTAGCTTCCGCCAGAATGCTGAAACCACGCCGAAATGCCTTGCGCCGCCATAAATACAGTGGAATCGTCAGCGGAAAAACAATCAAAATCACCATGCCGAAGCGCCAGTCGAAAAACAGCAAGGCAAGTGCGGTCGCCAGTGGGATCGTGATGGCATAAATAATCGTGGTCATTAGGGTGAAAGCATAGGCGGCGGCTTCATTCACACTCTGCACCAACACTGAATTCAGCTCCCCCGAACGGAAATTACTCAAGATCGCCAGCGGCACTTTGCGCAATTTATCACCCAACAACGAGCGCAATTGATACACCGCCAAGTTGGCATAACCTTTGGTATCATAGCCGTCGGCAACCATTCTTAAGCCGATGCTCAAGACTAATAACAGCAATACCACTGCGGTATAAAATTGAATTTGAGGCGTATTATCCTGCTCCATCGCACTAAATAGCGGATATAACAGTGCAATACTGATACCAAAAACGAGCGCTGATAGTGCCGACAAGATCAGACAAACGGTCAACTTCCCTTTCTGGTCGCCTGCCATTTGCAATAAGTGACTGTAGGTTAAGTACAGCCCTTTAGTATGTTGTGTGGCTTGATTAAAATAAGTTTGTGGCGTCATAGGTTTTCCGTAGCTGATAAAATGGTGGCAGATGAAGCTTGTGCAGGCAATGACCAAGCGCGCGCTTGTTGATACTCTTGCCATAAAGTGCGGTATGCCGAAGCGCTTTGCAGCAAATCATGATGATTACCTTGCGCAATAATTCTACCGTGTTCCATATACAGAATTTGATCGGCTGAGGTTATCGAAGATAATCGGTGAGCAATCATAATCACGGTTTTATTACGCATTAACTCGTTAAACACCTGCACCAGATTGGCTTCATTTTTAGCATCAGAAAATGCTGTCGGCTCATCCAAAATTAAAATCGGGCGGTTTTGCAAAAAGGCTCTGGCTATGGTCAATCGTTGTTTTTGCCCACCAGAAAGCAACTGCCCTCGCTCACCGACCGGGGTTTGATATTGCTGTGGCAAGCTCATAATAAAATCGTGAATATGGGCTTTTTTTGCCGCGTCAATAATGGCTTGCGGTTCAACATTATCCAGTCCGTAGCTGATATTTTCCGCAATCGAACAAGAAAACAGAAAATTATCCTGAAACACCACCGAACATTGAGTCATCAAATCGTGCGGGTTAATCTGCCTAATATCAATGCCGCCCAGCTTGATACTGCCGGAACTCACATCCCAAAAACGCAGTAGTAAGTTGATTAAGGTCGTTTTTCCTGAGCCGGAAGCACCGATAATCGCGGTAAAACTCTGTTCGGGAATCTTCAAATCCAGTTGTTTTAGCACGGCTTCATCTTGTGCTGTATAACTAAAGCTGACCTGATCAAACTCAATATCATAGCGGCTTGGTTTTTGTGGGTTTGGGCTGATTGGCAAGGTTGACATGTTTTCCAGTTCGTTAATTCGCTCGATTGCCGCTCTGGATTTTTCCAGCAGATGAAATAAGCCCATATACGGATGCATGGTTTCAATCAATCCCGCAGCCAAAATCAAAAAAGCAAACAGACTGAACAACGACAGCAGTGCTAGGCTATGCAGATAAACCCCGATAGTAATCAAAAAGATCATCATCGGCATTGGGGTAAACAAACTCCGCGCCAAGCGAGTGGCAAAGCCGACTTTTTTCAGCCAGTTAACCATCACCGCATTAAAACGGTTAAGTGCGGTTTTAAAACGCCCATAGGAGCTGTTGCCGGCATCAAACGTGCGGATCGTACTCATGCCCTGTACATATTCGATAATCGCACCGTTGATGCTCGCTAAGGCTTCACCATATTGGCGACGAAACAATTTTCCGCGTGAAAACAACACGTTCAACAGCAACATCATCAATAACGCAAAACCCAAAACCATCAAGCCCAAGCGCCAATCCAACACCAATAATGCTGCCAAAACGAAAATCGGTGTGGTATAAGCTTCCGCCTTTAACGGCGGGGCATCGGCAACAAAAGCATGCAACTCACGCACATCGTCCAACAACACTTTTGCCAATGCGCCAGAGCCGATTGACCGCACTTTGCCGAGTGGCAACTCGCTGATCTTGCGAGATAAACGTTGGCGCAGCAATTTTTCCAATTGAAAAGCGGCATAATGCGATTGATCATGTGCCTTGATTTTCAAGGTGTAATACACAATCGTCTGCCCCAATAACAGCAACAGCCAGCCAAATGGAAAACCGCTGTTATGTGCTGCAAGATAAACCACCTGAATCATCACCAGCCAAATGCTTAACTTCAGCAGTTGGGCGAGAGATGCCAATCCCATTGACCAGCGTAATTGAGCGGCAACCGGTCGGCAAATCTGTGCATGCCCAGTTTCTTTAATCCCAATGCCCATGGCTAAAATCTCACTTCCGTCGATAAGCCGATGACGCGCGGTTGTAATTTAAACGCTTCGCCCCGATCTGTGGTCGGCATAAAAATATCATTACGCGCATTAAACACATTATCGGCATACAACATCACACGCCCCTGTTTAAAGTTATACGCCAGATAGGCGTTGACTTGAGAATAGCCTTTGATTTTGCCGATACTGCTGTTATCCGCATTGGAATAATAATCATCAACAAAATAGACACTTCCCCCAAATTCCCAATGATTGAGAAAATGGTAACGCCCACCTAACGTGACGGTGTAACTTGGCGAGCGACTCAGTTTATTTCCCTGAATACCGCTATCCGGATATTTTTTAATCTTGGTTTTCAACAAACCAACGGCGGCATGGAGATTTAAATTATCGCTGACTTGCCAATCGGCATTTGTTTCCATACCGTAGGTGATCACTTTATCGGCATTACGAATCACCACCGAATCTGCAGATAAATAATAAGGCAACTGCATATCTTTATAATCATTGTAGAAAAGATTGCTGCTTAAAGAAAAATCACTATTCGGACTATTCCAGCGATGGTAAAGCTCGTAATTCCAAACATATTCCGCTTCGTATTCATAACCAGTAAACGGGCTGGCGAAAGTTACCCCTGCTCCACCAGGATTATAGCCGCGCCCAATCTTGAAGCCCAAACGTTGCTTTTCATCAAGGTTCCAGCCTAAATCCATTTTAGGTAGGAAAATACTGTGCTTTTTATCAAGGTTAATGCGAAATAAATCACTACCGCCGTGGCGTTGGTGGCGTTCCTGTTCATAACGGGCAGAAAGTGTTACATCGAAATACGGATTAGGTGCGTAAGTGGTTTCTGCAAAGATCGCTTTGGTTTTGGTTTTATCTTTGAATACATTGTGGAATATACGAATATCAACCGTTTCATCTTGTTTAGCTTGAAAATAAAATAATCCGATCAAACCTGAATATTTGCCGTCTGTGGTTTTAAATTTAACGATCGGTTCAAGCTGTAACTCTCGTCCCTCTAACGTAGCCGGTGCGCCTGTCGGCGCCGGTAATGCCAAACGGTTGTTATCATATTTAGAATAAACGAATTTATTTTCAAATTTCCAAACATCTGACAGCTGCCAACCGATATCCCAAATTCCGCTGGTTGATCCCGTTTCAAAAACCGGACGTTGTGGCGTAAAACGCATATTGCTGACAGGTTGATTACCGGCTTCGTTTTGCGGCGCTTTGGAATCAATATGATTTAAGGTCACACGGCTATAAAAATCAGGTAATGCCGACGGTGTCCATAATAACTTAGCGCGTGCGGTCGTGGTTTTATACCAGCGCGGGTTACCAACCGGCTCATAAGAGATTAAATTGACGAAACTCTCCCGTTGTTGTTGATCCACACTCAAGCGGAAAGCAAGCTCATCGCGGATTAACGGTCCTGAAATCATGGCAGCGGTTTGACGGGTATTCTGACTACCAACATTCAATTTTGCCGCCCCTTCCCATTCATAACTCGGATCATTTGAGGTCATCACCACTGCACCGGCAATCGCATTGCGTCCCTGTGCATAACTTTGCGCGCCACGATAAATTTCGATTTGTTTGATGTCCCACAACGATTTCGTGCCGAATGCCAATTCATTATAAGTAGAGGTGCGCCCGTCAATCGACATATTTAAACGGGGGCGAGTTCCGGCAAAAAATGCCGTAGCCCCGGTTGCTGGTCCAGAGCCATCCACTCCTCGCACTGTCGGCAAATCATTACCCAAGCCGGTATCTAAAATATTCACTGTTTGCTTTAGCAGATCCGTGGTAGAGGTGATTTCTCCAGCTTGCTGCAACTCTTTGGCAGTGACGACATCAAGGCTAGCACTGGTTTCAAACTTTGATCGTTCCGATTTTTCACCGGAAACAATAATCTCGTCTAACTGTTGTTCTGTTGTAGAAACAGCGGCAAAAAGCGATGGACTATTTAAGGCAAAAATACAGCCACTGACGACAAGGGCGCAGGGTGTTAAACGGAAAAGCATAACTGACCTCCAATTTCTGAATTTGATCAATAGGGTTAAACATTAATGGAAAGTTGGATTGATAAATATTGATGCAATCCAGATTTACAAAATTAGTCAAAAAATCCAATATTTGTTAATATAAATTATCAGTTAATATAATGCAAATGATAATAGATAGTAT
>NZ_VDHB01000219.1:0-598 GCF_006227735.1 Testudinibacter sp. 'clade 2' | reverse complement strand
CACTGTCGTGACCACCGCAGCAACCGCCGCCTTCAGCATGGATATGACCGTGGGAAATCTCTTCCAGTGTCGCTTCGCGCGTGGCAATAATTTCTACGTTAAACAACAACTCTTGTCCGGCTAACATATGATTGCCGTCCACCACCACATGATCGTCGCCGACTTCTGTGATCACCACCGGCAACGGGCCGATGTCGGTATCGGCGATAAAGCGCATGCCGACTTCCAAATCATCCACACCGACAAAGACGTCTTTCGGTACACGTTGCACCATGTTGTCGTTATATTCGCCGTAGCCCTCTTCCGGTTTGACCCGCACCTCAAATTTTTCGCCGACTTCACGCCCTTCAATGGCATTTTCCAAGCCGATCACCAGATTATTGTGCCCTTGCAAATATTCCAACGGTTGGTTGACTGGGGCTTCGTCCACTAACACACCATCTTCAGTACGAACTTGATATGCGATACTGACCACTACATTTTTTGCTACTTTCATCGGCTACTCCGCCTTAATTTTTTATGGATAGAAAGCAAGATTATAGTAAATCCTGCTCAGTTTATTGACAAAGATGTTTGATAAGGCAAAGTAGGGGCGGAT
>NZ_VDHB01000218.1:0-1674 GCF_006227735.1 Testudinibacter sp. 'clade 2' | reverse complement strand
TAGGCACAAATGATATTGTACTGGAAAACTGGAAGATAGAAGATAGCATTGATTGGATTGACGAGATTATTTTAAAATTACTCCAAATAAATCCTAATGTTAAAATTTATCTACTTGAGACGCTATACACAACATTCCGAGCAGATCGAGATAACCGAGTTATTAAACAGTTGAATGATAGCCTGCGCAGTGTATTTACAGATAAAATTAACTTTATTGAGCTTAACCATATTATGTCTGATAAGTACGGAAAATTAAATTTTGACTATACTAATGATGGATTGCATTTGAATTCATGTGGATATCAAGTATTAGAAAAAATCATCATAGAGGCAATAAAATGAAAAAATCAATCGCCTATATTACTGGATCGAGAGCAGAGTACGGCATCGTCAAACGCTTGCTACGTTCGCTAGATAATGATGAGAGTATTAAATTGCATATTGTTGTCACGGCTATGCATCTTGACCCGAAGTATGGAAATACCTATCGTCAAATTGAAAAAGATGGATTTAAAATTCATAAATCTATCCCTATCAATATGAATAATTCAAATAATGCAGATATTACCGCTTCTATGGCAGATTGTTTACAGCAATTTGGTGAGTATTTCTATAAAGAAAAATTTGATGCGATCATCATATTGGGTGATCGTTATGAAATGATGTCTGTTGCTATTGCTGCAGCAATGCACAATATCCCGATAATTCATCTACATGGCGGAGAGAAAACACTTGGAAACTATGATGAATTTATTCGTCATAGTATTACTAAGATGTCGCGTTTGCATCTTGTTGCGACCGAAGAATATCGAGATAGAGTTATCCAATTGGGCGAGCATCCAAATACCGTATTCAATATTGGGGCTTTAGGTGCTGAAAACGTCACCAAACTTCAATTGCTTTCTAAAGATGAACTTATAAAAAATAAGTTGTTGAATGCTACGGATAAACCATACTTTGTCGTTGTTTTTCATCCTGAAACAATAACAGGTAAAGATATTACAGAGCAAGTCGATGAGTTATTATCTGCCTTAGATTATTTTAAAGAATTTAACTTTGTCTTTATTGGCTCAAATTCAGATACCGGCTCAGATAAAATTTATCAAATGATCACAACATTTACGAGGGAAAGAAACTATAAATTCTTCACTTCGGTGTCAACGGAAGAATATTTATCATTGATTAAGAATTCGTGCGGCTTAATTGGCAACTCATCTTCAGGATTAATTGAAGCACCAACCTTAAAAGTAGGAACAGTAAATATTGGTGATAGACAAAAAGGACGAGTGCGTGGTAAAACTGTTGTCGATGTTATTGCGGAGCGTCATTCTATTATAGAAGGTATCGCCAAAATTATTTCTGCTCAATTTGTAAGCGCATTACCTAACATGAAAAATCCCTATTTTCAAAACGAAGTATCTGAAAATGGTCATCGCTATATAAAGTCTTTTCTATTTTCTAATAATATACTAGTTGTTAAAGATTTTTTTGATATTAATAAATGAGATAGTAATGGATGAGTAAATTAAAAAAACTACTAATTAATCCTATTAGATTCTTTAAAGATTCATGGGTATTTTTTTCTTCTAATATATCTAAGATTCAAGGAGTTCAAAATTTATTCGTCATATCTCATTTGGGGCAATTAGGTCAAGTTGAAGCACTAATAATA
>NZ_VDHB01000217.1:0-855 GCF_006227735.1 Testudinibacter sp. 'clade 2' | reverse complement strand
TCAACAGACCCTAATATCTCGCTTAAAGACATGGATTTAATCTGCGTTTTGACTATGGTTAAATACTTGGAAATAATTTGCATTTTTGCATATAAATAACTTGCGGTAATATGCAATTTTGCATACAATGCTCGCAAATTAACCGAACAACTGGATGAGGCAGTGAAACAAAGCGAATTTCTTAGGTGGCTCAAAGCTCAAGGGGTACAAGTTGAAAATGGGACACGGCATTTAAAACTGTATTACAAAGATCGAAGAAGTCATCTACCCAGCCATCCAAGCCAAGAATTAAAAAAGGGTTTAGTGGAAGGGATTAAAAAGCAATTAGGTTTAAAATAATATAATTCGCGTGTAAAGGCGGACTCGCTGCTGACTATGGAGAAATAATTTATGTATTACGCTGCACATTTTACACCTGCCGATGAGGGCGGATTTGTTGTTACGTTCCCTGATATTCCCGAGGGTATAACTCAGGGCGATACTTTCGATGAAGCTATGGAAATGGCGCAAGACGTTTTGCTTTCTTGTGTTGAAATTTATTTTGAAGAAGATAAACCATTTCCAGTATCTCGTAGTCTTGTTGAAGAGGAGACCCCTGTAGCACTACCTGATAGCGTTTATGCTAAAGTACTGCTACACAATGTTATGCTTCAACAATCTGTCACTAAAGCGCAATTAGCACGTTTAGCAAGTATTCGCCCACCGGAGGTAGGACGTATTCTTGAGCCGCGCCATACAACCAAAATTGATACCATTAGTCGAGCTTTTCGCGCATTGGGTAAAGAGCTGCAATTAAGTGTGATTTAATCATTTGATAACTCACTGGTAGGGTCTGTTGATCTTTGTTTATATTTT
>NZ_VDHB01000216.1:0-2570 GCF_006227735.1 Testudinibacter sp. 'clade 2' | reverse complement strand
TTCTGTGTGTATATGGTGGCGCAGGTCGATCTCGCTGCGGCGGCTGGCATCAACCCACACATTTATCTGTTGGTTTTTCTGCTCGGTCTCATCAGCAGCGTCGCTTTTATCGCCTACATTTTAGCCAGCAACTGGCTACCGATTAATTTACTCGGACTGCTGGGTTACCTGGAAACAGTCGCTATGTTGTTTATTTCACTGTACATCGGCGAAACCATTCAACCTGCTTCTTACCCGCTACTGTTCGGACTTTCCGCCGCCATGTTGCTGTTGATGTATGATGGGTTTAGGGGCGCAAAAAAGTAGAAAAAGTAAAAGTACGGTTCGCTAATGTATCAGTTTCAGCAAACCTAAGCCGTTAAGTTAGTTTACTCACACTCTTAAACTCCGCTAACTCGTTGAGCAAGCTATCCATCGTTGCCTTCTCATCATTGATTGCCATGGCAACAATCGCGCCTTCAACAATCGCAGCATCGGCGATTTTAATTTTGGTTTTGTCATAAGGCATCTCCAGAAACTCGATCGCCATTTCACTGTTTAAAATTGAGCTGCCGATATCAGCAAAGATTAATACACCGTCATCAGTATAAGCCTGCTGGATCGCTTCTTTAATTCGCATTGGATCAGACCCCAAATGCCCGCCATCAGTACCGCTGCCATTTAGCAGCGGAAAATCGTACTGTTTTACTTCACGGCATAATTCAATGACTTCATGCGCCAATTTTTCACTGTGTGAAACGATAACAATGCCTAGCATATTTTCTCCTTAGTCGCCTGTTCTGCCAACGCTTCACTGATCGCTTTGATCATCAGGTAAGATGAAGCGGCGCCCGGATCAAGATGCCCAAGGCTTCTTTCGCCCAAATAACTGGCTCTGCCTTTGGTGGCAATGATATCACGCGTAGCATTCAATCCGTTCAGTGCGCTTTGTTCAGCCGCCGCAAACCCTTGGCTAAGGGAGCCAGCTTGAGAAATTTCAGCCAGAAACGCTTGATAAGCCGGAATTTGGCTGTCCAACATCGTCTTTTCACCCAACACCGCTTTGCCACGCTGTTGAATACCGTCAATCATCTGTTGCCAAGTATCGGCAACCACCTGTGCATTGAGTGTCGTTTGGGTTTTCAATGCCGCACTTCCCTTGATTAAAGCGCTGGCATACAATGCACCCGATGCACCGCCAACATTCGACATCAGCAACATCGCCATCTTGCTCAACACCTCTGCTGCAGACAAATTTGTCATATTCGGCAACTCAGCTGCGATTTTTTCGAAACCTCTGGCTAAATTAACCCCGTGATCGCCATCGCCAATTTCCCGATCCAACTCGGTCAAATAGTCTTTGTTGTCGTTAATCACTTGGCAAATTGATTTGATAATCTCTAATCGTTCCATCTGTTATTCTCTAATCTTGTGTTGATTAACCACGTTTAAAAGCAACTGTGTCGGCTTTAGCCTGCAACATTTGTTTCATTTCTGAATCCAATTTGCTCAAGGTGATCGAAAACCCGCCCATATCCAAAGAGGTCATATAATTGCCGACCAGAGTATCCACCACCCGAATATTTTTGCTTTGCAACACATCGGCAACTCGATTGTTGATAATAAACAGCTCAATTAATGTGGTTTCACCCAAGCCGTTGACCAACACAGCCACTTCGTCCTCTGCGCTTAAGTGTGATTCCGCCAATAATTTTTGCAATAAATGATCGACATGTTGATCCGCACTTTGAATTTTTTCCCGATGCGTGCCCGGTTCGCCGTGAATCCCCAACCCGATTTCCACTTCGTCATCCGCCAATTCAAAGCTCAACTTGCCCGTGGTTGGAACTAAGCAAGGTTTCAACGCCATACCGATGGTTTTGGTATTGGCAATCACTTTGTTGCCAAACTGTTCCAGCGCTTCCAGCGAATAGCCGCTTTCCGCCGCCGCACCGACCATTTTGTGTACCAATACCGTGCCGGCAATGCCGCGCCTGCCAACGGTATATGTACTGTTCTCCACCGCAATGTCGTCATCAACAATAATTTTGCTGACCGTAATACCTTCCATCGCCGCCATTTCTGCCGCCATTTCAAAATTCATCACGTCGCCGCTGTAATTTTTGATGATTAACAACGCGCCTTTACCACTATCGACTGCTTTGATCGCCTCATACACTTTATCGGCACTCGGTGAGGTAAATACTTCGCCTGCTACTGCGGCGTCCAACATACCGTAGCCGACAAAACCGGCATGCGCCGGCTCGTGTCCACTGCCACCGCCACTCACCAAGCCGACTTTCTGTTGTTTTTTTTGTCTGCGAACGATAATCGGCAAATCTGCCACTTGTTGCAACATATTTGGGTAAGCCTTCAGCATCCCTTGCAGCATTTCACTCACGATATTTTCAGCCTGATTGATCATTTTTTTCATAATTTATGCTCCTTCCTAGGATTAGCGTCGGTTGATCGTTGTTCATCAAATTTCAGTGTTCAAAATCAATGCTGTTGTAATCGCTTTTTTGTTTTAAATCAATCATTTTATTTTCGAAAACAAACATAGATCAAATTTTAAAATAACAATCCGCACG
>NZ_VDHB01000215.1:0-887 GCF_006227735.1 Testudinibacter sp. 'clade 2' | reverse complement strand
TAAATGACTGAGATAACTTTTGACGTATCCGAACACCCGCATCGACGCTATAACCCTTTGAAAGATGAGTGGATATTGGTTTCTCCACACCGTGCGAAACGTCCTTGGAGCGGGCAGAGTGAAAAGGCTGCTACGGCGCAGCTCCCCGATTATGATGAAAACTGTTTCTTATGCCCTGGCAATAAGCGGATTTCCGGAGAAGTGAATCCAGACTATCAAGGCACTTATGTCTTTGCTAATGATTTTGCTGCATTAATGCCGGACAGCCCGGAGGCACCGCAGAGTGATAATCCGCTGTTTCAGGTGATGGGTGTGCGTGGTCTGAGCCGTGTGATCTGTTTTTCACCGGATCACAGCAAAACCTTGCCGGAGCTGAACGTCAGCGAAATTCGTGCGGTGGTGGATACATGGAATGAACAATTGGAAGAGTTGGGCAAAGATTACCTTTGGGTGCAGGCATTTGAAAATAAAGGTGAAGTTATGGGCTGTTCACAGCCTCACCCACACGGACAAATCTGGGCAAACAGTTTCTTGCCCAATGAAGTTGCAGCCAAAGAGCGTAATTTGCTGAACTATTATCAACAACATGGCAGTAATTTACTACTGGATTATGTCAATGCCGAACTGAAAGATGGCAGTCGCACCGTGGTGGAAACTGAACATTGGCTAGCAGTGGTGCCATATTGGGCGGCTTGGCCGTTTGAAACGCTGCTCCTGCCGAAAAGTGCGGTGAAACGCATGAATGAATTAACCGCAACGCAGCGTGATGATTTGGCACTGGCGCTTAAATTGTTGACTACGCGCTACGATAATCTGTTTGAATGTGCTTTTCCGTATTCGATGGGCTGGCACTATGCGCCATTTTTCAAAGACGACCGCACTTTGGA
>NZ_VDHB01000214.1:0-8981 GCF_006227735.1 Testudinibacter sp. 'clade 2' | reverse complement strand
ATCAACAGACCCTATAATTCTAATCAATGAATCCAGATCGGGTTGCTGTCACAGCTAAGCAATGAGTTAGGAAATAAGTAAGGAAATAAGTATGCAAAAAATATTAAATAGCCGATTAATCAAAGCGTTATTATTATCAACAGCGATATTGGGCTTATCGGCGTGCAGCAGCCGTCCGGCTCCACAAACCGTATCAGTCTATCCTAATCCACATATGACACCACCGACGCAACCGGTGCCGTCGCCGCCGGAGCAGGAAGTTCGGAATGCCAGCGATAATCGCCAAAAAATCGATTACAATCAGCGAAATATCCCTATTCGTCCTGCGGTATCGGTCGGTTATGGTTATCATCGCGGTTGGGGTTCGCATCGGCAGCACCATGTCGGCGCTGGTTTTTATCCCGGCTATTGGTAAGAAAACACAATAAGCAGGTGATTTTTAAGGGCGAATGTATTATCATGGCTCTGTTTTTGAATAACCGTTATTGATATGCGACTACAACTATTTTCTGACCGATTTTTTCACTTTAATGTTACCGCCAAACGATCTGGACGGGCTTTTAAGTTTGCTAAAAATCGGCAATAAATCCTGAAAGCCTCCGTTCGGAGGTTTTTTTGTATAGTCGCTATCTGTGAGACGTCCTAATTGGAGATAAAAATGCAACAGCTACAAAACATCACGGCACAGGCATTACAGGCCGTGGAACAAGCAAATGATATCACGACACTGGAAGCCGTTCGGGTCGAATATTTTGGTAAAAAGGGGCATTTTACTGCCTTAATGCAAGGTTTGCGTGATGTCTCACCCGAAGAGCGTCCGGCGGTCGGGCAGCGGATCAATGAGGCGAAACAACAGGCGCAAACCGCACTTAATGCTAAAAAAACCGAATTGGAAAGTGCTAAATTAAACGCGCAATTGGCTCAAGAGAAAATTGATGTCAGCCTGCCGGGGCGCAGAATAGAAAGCGGTGGTTTGCATCCGGTGACCATCACCATTAATCGAGTCACTAAATTCTTTGCTGAATTGGGATTCAGTGTAGAAACCGGACCGGAAATCGAAAGCGATTATTATAACTTCGATGCCTTGAATATTCCGGCGCACCATCCAGCAAGAGCCGACCACGATACGTTTTGGTTTGATGTCAATCGTTTACTGCGCACCCAAACCTCAGGCGTACAGATTCGCACCATGGAAAAACAGCAACCACCAATTCGGATTATGGCGCCGGGCAGAGTATATCGTAATGACTATGATCAAACCCATACCCCAATGTTTCACCAGATTGAATTGCTGTTTGTCGATAAAAAAGCGAATTTCACCGAACTGAAAGGTTTGCTGCATGATTTCTTGCGTAACTTTTTTGAAGAAGATTTACAAGTGCGGTTCCGCCCATCGTACTTCCCGTTTACTGAACCGTCCGCCGAAGTAGATGTGATGGGGAAAAACGGAAAATGGTTGGAAGTGTTGGGTTGTGGCATGGTGCATCCGAATGTCTTACGCAATGTTGGGATTGACCCGAATGAGTATTCCGGTTTTGCGGTCGGCATGGGCGTTGAGCGCTTGACAATGCTGCGTTACAACGTCACGGATTTGCGGTCATTCTTTGAGAATGATCTGCGTTTTCTGAAACAATTTAAGTCACTATAAACTACTGTAGATCCTAAGCAGGCTGAGCAAATTAAGCAGAATAAGCGGAGAAAATAACGAGATGAAATTTAATGAATCATGGCTACGGGAATGGGTTAATCCGGCCATCAGTACTGAACAATTAGCAGAACAAATCACGATGTTGGGCTTGGAAGTGGACGGCATCGAAGCGGTTGCCGGACAGTTTGACGGGGTGGTGGTCGGCGAAGTCGTCGAATGCGGACAACACCCAAATGCCGATAAATTGCGTGTGACCAAAGTCAACGTTGGCGGCGAACAGTTGTTGGATATTGTTTGTGGTGCGCCAAATTGCCGTCAAGGCTTAAAAGTGGCGTGTGCTGTTGTCGGCGCGACCTTGCCGGGCGATTTTAAAATCAAAAAAGCCAAATTACGCGGCGAACCGTCAGAGGGGATGTTGTGTTCTTTCAGTGAACTGGGAATAACGTCCGACGCCGACGGTATTATCGAATTACCTGCTGATGCGCCGATCGGCACTGATATTCGTGATTATCTGAAATTGAATGATAAAGTGATTGAAATCAGCCTGACCCCGAACCGTGCCGACTGTTTGAGCATTCGCGGCGTGGCACGTGAAGTCGGTGTGGTTAATAAAGCGGAAATCGTTGAGCCGGAGATAACACCGGTAGCGGTCAGTATTGCCGACAAAGTCGAAATCAAACTGTCGGCACCTGAGGCTTGCCCACGCTATTTGTTACGGGTGATCAAAGGGCTGAATGTGCAAGCAGCGTCACCGCTCTGGCTGCAAGAGAAATTGCGCCGCTGTGGGATTCGTTCTATCGATCCGATTGTCGATGTCACCAACTATATTTTGTTGGAATTAGGACAGCCGATGCACGCCTTCGATAGCGCAAAAGTGACACAGCCGGTTGAAGTGCGAATGGCGAAAAACGGCGAAGAATTGGTTTTATTAGACGGCACGACAGCAACATTGCGCGATAATACCTTAGTCATTGCCGATCAACGTGGTCCTCTCGCCATGGCAGGAATTTTTGGCGGTGAAAAGAGTGGTGTCAGCGCAGAAACTCAAGATATCATTTTAGAATCGGCCTTTTTTGCGCCATTAGCGATTGCCGGGCGCGCTCGTCAATATGGTTTACATACCGATTCTTCACACCGCTTCGAACGTGGAGTGGATTTTGAGTTACAACGTCACGCAATCGAGCGGGCGACCGCACTTTTAATTGAAATTTGTGGTGGTCAAGCCGGTGAAATTTGTGAAGTCGTCAGCAAGCAAAATTTGCCGCAAATTCAAACTGTTACTTTACGTCGTAGCAAATTGGACTCATTGTTAGGTCACCATATTGCCGACGAAACCGTCACCGATATTTTAAATCGTTTAGGCTTCAGTGTGACTTTTACCGATGGGGTGTGGACGGTGACGCCGACCAGCTGGCGTTTTGACATTGAAATCGAAGAAGATCTCATTGAAGAGGTCGCACGGATTTACGGTTATAACAGCATTCCAAACAATGCACCGTTGGCGCATTTGAATATGCGTGTACATAAAGAAACTGATGTCGAATTGGCACGGATTAAAACTGCACTTGTTGATCGTGATTACCAAGAAGCGATTACCTATAGCTTTGTTGATCCAAAGCTGCAAGCCTTGTTGCACCCTGAACAGCAGGCGTTGGTTCTGCCAAATCCGATTTCTGTGGAAATGTCGGCAATGCGTTTATCACTCATTCCGGGGCTGTTGGGAGCCTTACTTTATAATCAAAACCGCCAACAAACCCGTGTGCGTTTGTTTGAAACGGGGTTGCGTTTTATTCCGGATACCAGTGCGGAGTCGGGTGTTAAACAGCAATTTGTGCTAAGTGCGGTCATCAACGGCAGCCGAAAAAACGAGAGTTGGGCTGAAAAAACGGAAGTTGTTGACTTTTTTGATCTAAAAGGTGATCTAGAAGACATTTTATCGCTAACAAGTGCTGGAAATAAACTCAATTTTGTAGCAAAATCATATACAGCATTACATCCGGGACAATCTGCGGCGATTATGGCGGAAGATCAAGAAGTTGGCTTTATCGGTACATTACATCCGCAAATTGCACAAAAACTGGGGTTGAGCGGAAAAACAGTCGTCTTCGAAATCTGTTGGGATGCCATTGCAACTCGTGACATGGTGCAAGCCAAAGCAATTTCGCGTTTCCCGGCAAACCGCCGTGATATTGCGGTTGTGGTTAGCAACGATGTTGCTGCTGCGGATGTAATTAGGGCCTGTCGTGCAGTTGCCGGGGAAATATTGACCCATGTGAACTTGTTTGATGTGTATCAAGGTAACGGGGTTGCAGACGGTTATAAGAGTCTGGCTATCGGTTTGACACTTCAGGATAATCAAAAAACGCTTGAAGAGGAAGATATCACTAAGGTGATATCAAATGTAGTATCTGAATTAAAGCGGAATTTCAATGCTTATTTGAGAGATTAGACTATGACATTAACGAAAGTAGAAATTGCAGACAGTCTCATTCAGAAATTCGAACTGACCAAGCGTGAAGCAAAAGATTTGGTCGAAAGCTTTTTTGAGGAAATTCGGGTTGCTTTAGAAAGTGGAGAAGACGTTAAACTGTCCGGTTTCGGCAATTTCCAACTGCGTGACAAAAAATCTCGCCCTGGCCGAAATCCAAAAACCGGCGAAAGTGTAGCCGTTTCCGCACGTCGGGTGGTGGTTTTCAAACCCGGTCAAAAATTGCGTGCACGTGTCGGACAGAATCTTAAAAAATAATGCGCTGTTTCTGTGTTGAACAGATTCAGCCAAGAGGGTTGAAAACAGATAAAATTGGATAGCTGGATTTTGATGGTAAGAACAAAAAATTTGTTCGGTTTCAAACCGGGCATAGGGTTATTGATTTGCTTGGCAGCATTTGTACTGTCCGGGTGTTCTTCTTCGTCCTCTTCCCGTTACCAAGGGCGTTTGCCTGATCCGATTTATACGATGGCACAATTGAGTGAACAGCAGTATCAGTGGGGCGGAACACCTTATATCTTAGGCGGCAACAGCCAGCGAGGCGTTGATTGTTCCGGCTTTGTTATGCGTACTTTTGCTGATCGTTTTGATATTTCGTTGCCAAGAACGACTGCAGCACAAGCGAAAGAAGGGGTCTATATCGAACGTGGTGACTTGCAGACTGGCGATTTGGTGTTTTTTAAAACAGGGCGCGGTCCCAATGGCTATCATGTCGGAATTTATGTTAAAGATGATCAATTTTTACATGCGTCAACCAAAGGCGGGGTAATTTACTCTTCATTAAATTCTACCTATTGGAAAAAAGCGTATTGGCAAGCCAGACGTGTCTAATCACACCATCAGGTGTTGGTTATACAGTGAATAAATTTTTATTAAACCGAGTTAATTTAACTTGGTCATTTACTAACTTGGAGGTTGAATATGAGTGATTTCAGTTATGCAATGTTGACGGTGGTTTTCTCATTAGCAATGATTGTTTATTTAGCTTTTTTGATTTTTTAACCTAGCACTTAAACAGTAAAAAACCATGTTTCATTGAGGTGATCGGTGAGACATGGTTTTTTAATTTCAATTTATTCTTTACTTTTTAGATTAATCGGCTTTTCAGTTTCCAAAAATCGACGTTCATTCGATGACACTAAACGGGCAATGGCATTTAAATAGGTGATCTCTAACGTTTCTCGGCTGGTGGCAATCACCCCCAAATCATTTAAAAAGCCATCATTCACGTCATATACCCAACCATGAATCGACAGTTTTTTGCCACGTGCCCAAGCAGAACGAACTATCGACGATGACCCTAAATTATACACTTGCTCAACCACATTGATTTTAGTCAGCATATCTGCTCGTTTTTCCAATGGCAGCGTACCAAATAGATTGCTATGCTTCAGCCAAATATCACGAATGTGCAGCAGCCAGTTATCAATCAAGCCTAAGGTATTATTTTCCATTGCCGCTTTGATACCACCGCAATTGGTGTGACCACAAATAATAATATGCTCAATATCCAGCGCATCAATGGCGTATTGCACCACAGACAGACAATTTAAATCAGTATGAATCACCTGATTGGCAACATTGCGGTGTACAAACAATTCCCCCGGGCCCAGATTGGTGAGCTTTTCTGCCGGCACTCGGCTGTCTGAGCAGCCAATCCACAGGTAGCTTGGTTTTTGTTGACCCGCCAACTCTTTAAAATAATTAGAATTCTCCTGTTGCATTCGAACTGCCCAACTATGGTTGTTGGCGATCAATTGCTCTATTTTTTTCATAGCTTATCCTTGTTATATGTTTGCCTTTGCTCTGCTATAATACGTTAAATTGTGTTTTTTTATTATTCATTTTTAAAATAAATAGAGTGATTATCTTATGTATGCACTTGAAATAAAGGACTTAACCAAGTCATATCCCAATGGTTTTCAAGCATTGCACGGTATCAATTTGAATGTGCAAGAGGGAGATTTTTATGCACTGCTCGGTCATAACGGCGCAGGGAAATCAACGACAATCGGCATTGTCAGCTCGTTAGTCAACAAAAGTAGCGGTAGTATCAAGGTGTTCGGCTATGATTTAGACAGCCAACTGAGTGAAGTGAAAAAGCAGATTGGCATTGTTCCGCAAGAGTTTAATTTTAACCAGTTTGAAAAAGTATTAGATATTTTGGTCAATCAAGCCGGTTATTATGGGGTGGAACGCAAAGAAGCGTTGCAGCGTGCTGAAAAATGGCTGAAAAAACTGGATTTATGGGATAAGCGCGATCAGAAATCGATGCGCCTCTCAGGAGGGATGAAGCGCCGTTTGATGATTGCGCGTGCTTTAATGCACCGTCCACGCTTGCTGATTTTGGATGAACCGACTGCTGGCGTTGATATTGAATTGCGCCGCTCAATGTGGCAGTTTTTGCAAGAACTGAATTTGCAAGGCACGACGATTATTCTGACCACGCACTATTTGGAAGAAGCGGAGTTACTCTGTCGCCATATCGGCATCATTCAGCAGGGCAGATTGGTGATCGACACCTCAATGAAAGATTTGTTGAGTAAGCTTGAATCGGAAACTTTTGTGCTGGATCTGGCCAAATACAGCGCCGTGCCACAAATTGAGCATTATGCAAGTCAGTTAATTGATACGAATACATTGGAAGTGGAAGTGCGGCGTGAACAAGGCTTGAACAACCTATTTCATCAGCTCTCCGAACAGGGTATTCAAGTATTGAGCTTGCGCAATAAAACCAATCGACTGGAAGAGTTGTTTGTACGCATGGCGTTAAATAAACCGCACGATGAAACACAAGGAGAGTAGTGATGTCACTGTCTTGGATTGCATTTAAAACCATTTTAAACAAAGAAATTCACCGTTTTATGCGGATTTGGGTACAAACATTAGTACCGCCGGTCATCACCATGACGCTCTATTTTGTGATTTTTGGGCAGCTGATCGGCAACCGCATCGGTGAAATGGGCGGCTATAGCTATATGCAGTTTATCGTACCGGGCTTAATCATGATGTCGGTGATCACCAATTCATTTTCAAATGTGGCTTCCTCATTTTATAGCACAAAATTTGCACGCAATGTTGAAGAACTATTGGTTTCACCAACCTCAACTCATATTATCATCTGGGGCTACGTTGCCGGCGGTATGACGCGCGGTATCTTAGTCGGCAGTTTAGTCACTATCGTTTCGCTGCTGTTTATTCCGTTGGAACTTCATTCTTGGCTGGTTGTGATTTTAACCCTGCTGATGACCAGTGCTGCCTTTGCCCTTGGCGGACTGATCAATGCGGTGTTTGCCCGCTCGTTTGACGACATTAGCATTATCCCAACGTTTGTGTTGACACCGTTGACCTATCTGGGAGGCGTCTTCTATTCGATTTCACTGCTGCCGGCATTTTGGCAAGGCGTATCGAAACTGAACCCGATTGTGTATATGATCAACGGTTTCCGTTATGGCTTTTTGGGGGTCAGCGATATTGCGCTGTACTACACCTTTTCGGTATTAATTTTGTTTATCACCTTACTTTACGGGTTTGCCTATTATTTGATTAACCGAGGTATCGGTTTGAGAAACTAACCATACCAAGTGCGGTTTGACTGAAAAGTTGACCGCACTTTTTTGTATTACTGATTTATAGAAACGGCAGATTGTAGCAAACACTTTTGTTTGTTATCATCAAACAAAAGTATTTGATAGTATCAAACAAAAGTGTTCGACGGTATCAGACAAAACTCAATTAATACATCAGAGCAAGGGGCGGCAAATCATGATTTTGAAATCTGAATTGGAAAATGTCATCAACCTACAACAAAAACAGTTAGGGATACAGCAAAGCTATCCGAGAAAAATGTTGTCTGAATTACGGATTATTAATGAATTTGCCTTGATCGTTTCAGGTATTCGTCGTTGTGGAAAAAGTACACTATTAGCCCAATTGATTGATAAACAAGATCTTTCATCAATTTTATTTATTAACTTTGATTCTCCGCAATTATTCAATTTTGAATTTAATGACTTTCAGCTGCTTGATGAAATTATTCAGGAAAAGCAAGTCAGCACGCTATTTTTTGATGAAATTCAAGTAATTGAGGATTGGGAAATTTATATTCGGGGAAAACTTGATGAAAGGTATAACGTCGTGATAACCGGTTCAAATGCGGCTTTACTGAGTCGGGAGTTAGGGACGAAATTGACCGGTCGTCACCTCAGTAAAGAGCTATTTCCTTTTTCTTTTATTGAGTTTTGTGAATATCTTGAAAGAGCAAAAAATGCGGAATCGGTTAGAGAGTATTTAAATCGCGGTGGATTTCCACAATATCTTCATTTAGATGAAAAAGAAATTTTAGAAATGCTGCTGAATGATATTTTATATCGAGATATTGTTGTTCGTTATTCCATTCGAGATGAAATGCCAATAAAGCGATTGATCTTATTTTTAGCTGCCAATATTGGAAATCTAATTTCGGCAACAAAATTAAAACAGCAAATTGAAGTGAAAAGCACTTCAACTGTACAGGAGTACCTATCACATTTAGAACAGAGCTATCTGATTCATCTTTTGCCTAAATTTACCTACTCTTATAAAGCACAATTAGTCAATCCGAGAAAAGTCTATTTTATTGATAATGGCTTGCAAAGTACGGTCAGCCCTAGTTTTACGCAAGATTTAGGACGAAAATTAGAAAATGCGGTATTTTGGGAATTACGCAGAAAGCAATATGAACTTTATTATTATAATGAAAACAATAAAGAGTGTGATTTTGTTCTTTGCCGAAAAAGTAAAGTAGAAAAAGTTATTCAAGTCTGTTTACAGCTCAATAGTGAAAACGTAAAACGAGAGCAACAG
>NZ_VDHB01000213.1:0-1824 GCF_006227735.1 Testudinibacter sp. 'clade 2' | reverse complement strand
CTATTGATTTCGGCTTACGCCTAGATTGTGCTTATTTTAAACGACAACTCAAAATATAAACAAAGATCAACAGACCCTACTTAGCACATTAAAAAACGGCGCTAAAATCTTATGATTCAGCGCCGTTTTTTATCTATCGTATTTTCTTTATCTTATTAAAGCTAAAGTGCGGTCAGTCGAGGGTAAAGCTGACCGGAACTGACGGTGTAGAAATAACACCCGCAGGACGTGGCCCAACCGCTCTGGCATTCTCCACCGCTTTCAAAGCGGCTTTGTCCAAATCCGCATTGCCGGAAGACTTGATCACTTTCGGGTTTTGTGGCTTTCCATTCTCACTTAAGGTAAATGCTACCATCACCCGGCCTTGTTTACGCATCATTCTTGCCCGCTGCGGATAGTTTTTATTACGTTCAATTTCACGACGTAACTTAGCAAGATAGGCATCAATCTCCTTGCCTCCGGCACCAGCCACATTCTGCTGAGTCGTGCTTTGTGGTCCGCTTGCCTTAGAGGCAATATTATTAGGTGACTCGACAGTTTTCGGTCCACGCGCAACATCTAACGGCTTAGGCTCTTTTTTCTTCGGTTTTTCCTTTGGTTTCTCTTTTGGTTTAGGCTTTTCTTTTGGTTTTTCCGGTTGCTTCGGCTTTTCCTCTTTCGGCGGCTCAGGTTTAACCGTTGGATCTGGAATCTCTTCTTTCGGCTCCGGTAGCTCTTCTTTGATCAGCTCTGGTTCCGGCTCAGGTTCGGCTTCCACCATCGCCATCATCATCTCCATCGAGATGTTGGTACTGATCTCATTACTCACCTGTCCATTTGCACTTTCATCCGCCAGTGAACGAATCACCACCAGCAACAACAACAACGCAATCGCCAGATGAAAAACCAAAGAAACTACAAACCCAATTAGAGAACGGCGTTTTTGCATCACTGATTACCCTGTGGCTTTAACGTGACAATCGCCACATTCTTAATATCGTTTTTGGAAAACACATCAGTAATATCAACAAACTCCTGAAAAGGCGTCGCAGCATCAACTTTAAGCGTAACTTTCTGAGCTTTGTCCCATTTCGCCACTTCGTCAGCCAGCGCTTCTTTATTGATCGGCTTATCGTTATAGTACAGCTCGCCAGTTTCGGTCACTGTCAGCAATTTTGCCAAATCATCGGCTTTCATGGTCACGCTACTACTGGCTTTCGGCACATTCACCTGAATTTTGCCTTGTGAAATAAACGATGCCGTCACCAATACAATCGCCAACAGCACCAGCATAATATCCAAAAAAGGGATAATATTGATTTCATCAAATTTCTTCACCGCACTTCCCCTTGCAATTAAACCTGCTGCTGTTTTTCGTTAAAGGCAAACCATTTCAATTTATTAACGTCTACTTTTCGATTCAAACCGTTATAAAACACCATTGACGGAATCGCCACCAGGATCCCGACAGCGGTTGCTTTCAGTGCCAAGGAGAGGTTGACCATAATCGATGCCGCATCAATATCCCCACCAGATTGCCCCATGGTATAAAATGTTAACAAAATCCCGATCACCGTTCCCAACAACCCAACATAAGGTGCGTTTGACCCAATGGTTGAAATTGTAGTCAAATTGCGGGTCAAATCAATCTCCAACTCATGAATCGTGTCATATTGTTCCACCTTGACCTGACTAAAAAAAATGATGCGTTCGATTACCATCCATAACATGATAAAACTCATCAATGCCAGCGTTCCCAAGATGATATAATCAGTGTACTGCTCTAAAAATTCAAATAAATGATTCATTTACAACCTGCCTAGCCAAATATCGATAAAATAAAAT
>NZ_VDHB01000212.1:0-5736 GCF_006227735.1 Testudinibacter sp. 'clade 2' | reverse complement strand
CTATTGATTTCGGCTTACGCCTAGATTGTGCTTATTTTAAACGACAACTCAAAATATAAACAAAGATCAACAGACCCTAGAAACAGCAGAAAAATAAAGAAAGCAAAACCGCACTTTTATATCGCTTTTTGCTTTTAAAGTGCGGTTGAGGATCTGATAAGAAACCTTTTAGAATGCCGCAGTATCTTGGAACAGCCCCACTTTCAGATCGGTGGCGGTATAAATCACCCGACCATCGACTTCAACTTCGCCGTCGGCAACGCCCATCACTAACTTACGGTTAATCACCCGTTTCATATGCAAACGATAGATGACTTTTTTTGCTGTCGGCAGAATTTGTCCGGTGAATTTCACTTCACCTACGCCCAACGCACGTCCTTTTCCTTCGCCACCAATCCAACCAAGGAAAAATCCAACCAATTGCCACATCGCGTCCAATCCCAGACAGCCCGGCATCACCGGATCACCAATAAAATGACAGCCGAAAAACGGGAGATCAGGATGAATATCCAATTCTGCTTCAATGTAACCTTTACCGAAATTTCCGCCGTCCTCAGTCATCAGATTCACTCGATCCATCATCAGCATCGTCGGTGCCGGCAATTGTGGCCCGGTCGGTCCAAATAATTCGCCACGCCCGGATGCCAATAGATCTTCATAGCTGTAAGACGGTTTTTTATTGGGAACAGTGCTCATATTTTCTTTCTCTCCATTTTACTATTGAAAAACGTTGTTATTTAAAACATAGCTAAAGATAGCAATAACGTGCAGCCAAAAAAGTTAACGGATTCTAACAAAGTTAATCGAAGAATAAAATAGCTAACAACTGTAAGCTGGAATTTATTTGCCATTTCTCATCGATTTGACCCAAGCCAAAAACTTGCTGAATGGCGGCACTACCAGTGTTTCAATCTTATTTTCGATACGTTGTGAAATAATCTCGGCAAGACTCTGTTCTCCCTCATCAAACTCTTTTTCAGGCAACAACTGTTTACCGGTTAACAGATAAACTGCCTGTTGTACATTTTCTACCGCCCAAATATGGAACTGACCGCACTTTACGGCTTCCACCACGTCAGACTGCAAACTCAGATTCTCGACCGCGGTTGCCGGAATAATCACGCCTTGCTTGCCATTTAAGCCGCGCGCCTGACAAATCGCATAAAATCCTTCAATTTTGAGATTAACCCCGCCGACCGAATGCACCAAACCCCCTTGATCAATCGCACCGGTGATCGCAATCCCCTGTTCAATGGCAACATTCGCCAACGCACTGACCAACACGCAAAACTGCGCCAACGAAGCGCTGTCACCATCAATATCCGCATACGATTGTTCAAAGGCAATCGACGCCGAAAACGGCAATTGTGCCGGCAGATCCAACAGATTACTCAAGCAGGCTTGCGCCAACAGTGTGCCTTTGCCGTGAATATTGCCTGCCAACTCACTTTTACGTTCAACATCAATAATCTCGCCGTCACCAAATTGTACGGTACACGTAATCCGGCTTGGTTCGCCATAGCTGACCGGAGTGCCGACATATTCAATCACCGATAAGCCGTTGATTTCGCCGACAAACTGCCCTTCACTGCAAATATAAATCTGTTCGCGTAAAATTTCATGTCGGCTATATGCTTGCAAAGCGGCACGTTGATAATCTAACTGTTGAAAATAGTGTTCAACATCTTGCGCTTGCAGTTGCTCTGCTGCCGGCTTCGTTTTGGCAATGGCAGTCAACCAATTTTTTAATTGCAATGGATTAATCGTTTGGCGTAAGCCGTCTTCACTTTCGCGCACCGCCTGACGGAAAAGTGCGGTCAGCGCACCATGGCTGAACTCCGGCAAACCCAACCGCTCAATCTGCCAATACAGATGGTTAATCCATAATTGCTGTGCTTCAACACTGTCGGTAAGAAAATAGCTGTCAACTTCTGCATATTGGGCAATATCGTATAAATGAGGCTCTAGCAGGGAAAATTCCGCCAGCGTTTCGCGATCGCCAAGCAGAATCAATTTCAACGGCAGTTGATAGCCAGGAATTTGATAATTCATCGGTTTCAACGGATTAGGCGATAGCCATTCAAAATAGCCACTGGATAAAAGATGTTTCAATCGCTGCCACAATGTCGGATTGCTCAACAGTGGACTAACCGCCAAAATCAGTACGCCATTGCAGACCTGATGTACTAACCCCGGCTGTAGTTTCAAATCATGGGATATCGGATGTTGTAACACCTGCCCGAATAAACGTGCCGAATCAAAATACAAGGCGTATTCCACCGCACTTTTGGCAGCAAAATTATCCTCAAGCGTCGTTGCCGGACAGGCTTCAATGACAGGGAACGAAAAAGAGTCCGCTTGCTCGATCACATAGTTGACACCACTGATCGGACGATTCCCCTGGCTGTGATGGCGGATATAATCTTGCAAAATATCGGCATAATCACGCTGCTCATCGGTTTTTAACACCAGCACCGAGCCACTTTCTGCATTCAGAAAGGAGGTAAGCGCCGTCAATGCTCTATCTTGTAACGCCAATGGTGTTACGGTTTTTTTATGCCGGCCGTCAAAATTGAGCTGCGGCGTCAATTGTCGCCAGTTTAAGCTGTCTACCTTCACATTTTTCTCTCTTATTATCGCTTTAGACGGCATTATACCCTGATTTAAACAAGTTGTTCACTTTGACCTGAAAAAAGAGTACACTCAAACGTGACAATGTAACATTAGTAACTGCCATAGATTGACCATACTTGGTGAATTACGAGGGAAAACCGGATGAAATACCAGAAATTAGAGAATCAGGAAGCGCATTGGAAATGGCTGTATCTGGCGAAAAAAGTCCGTAACGGCGAAACGATCAGCCGTTATCAGGAAAGGAGTTTGGAAGACGAAAAAGCCAATGAACTATTGCAACTGCAACATTATCCGGCACTCATTGAAGATTGGATCCGTCAGCATTTAGCCAATACGTTGGTGATTAAGTTAGATCAAGCCATTCGAGCCAGACGCAAACGCTTTTTCAATGCAGAAAAACGCGCCACCAAAAAGAAATCGATTGATTTAGAATACGCCGTTTGGTCAAGGCTCTCCAAGCATTCGCGCAAAATGCGGATGACCCTGTCCGAAACGATTATGTACATGATTGACGAAGCCGAAAACAAAGATTTGTATGCTAGTCAGGTTGACCTGATGAAAAAAAATTTGCAGGAACTCCTTGAATAACATTTGAGCAATACCATCTATTTGCTACAGATTACGGAACATTTGCACAAAATATCTGTCTTACTGTAAAGATTAAGCTTAATACTACCTCAGGCAAACAGGTTGTATTGTTTCCCTGTATGTCATGTTCAACACAATATTTTTATGAGATTTAATCAAGATGAAAAAGAGTCAATTTATTTTATCAGCCGTAGTTCTGGGCTTGAGTTTATTTAATTTGCCGGCAATGGCGCAAACGGAAAGCACCCCAAGCACGACCTTAACCGAGACCTTGCTGCAAGCACCATCGTACCTCAACCAACAAACCCCTAGTTTGGCGCCGATGTTAGAAAAAGTGCTGCCAAGTGTGGTGACGGTGAATGTTACCGGCACGCAAAGCCAACAAGATTCGATGATTCCGGAAGAGTTTAAGTTCTTTTTCGGGCGTGATATGTTCGGCAACAGCGCACCACGCGAATTCAAAGGGTTAGGTTCCGGCGTGATTATCGATGCAGAAAAAGGTTATGTATTAACCAACAATCATGTGATCGATAACGCTGATAATATCACCCTTTCGCTGCAAGACGGACGAGAAGTGAAAGCCAAATTATTAGGCACCGACGCTCAATCTGATGTGGCGTTGCTGCAAATCGAAGAGCCAAAGAATTTAACTGCAATTAAACTGGCGGATTCAGATAAGATCCGCGTTGGCGACTACACCGTTGCCATCGGTAATCCATTTGGTTTAGGACAAACAGTGACGTCCGGTATTATTTCCGCTTTAGGACGCTCGACCGGTATGGATGGCGGCAGCTATGAAAACTACATTCAAACCGATGCCGCAGTCAATCGTGGCAATTCCGGCGGTGCTTTAATCAACCTGCGTGGTGAGCTGATTGGAATCAATACGGCGATTATTGCTCCAAGCGGCGGCAATGTCGGCATTGCTTTTGCGATTCCAAGTAACATGGCAAGCAGCCTGGTCCACCAAATTGTTGAATTTGGTGAAGTCCGCCGCGGAATTTTGGGCATCAAAGGCGGTGAATTGAGCGCAGATCTGGCAAAAGCCTTTGGCATCGACTCCAAAAAAGGCGCCTTTGTCAGTGAAGTGCTACCAAATTCTGCTGCTGCCAAAGCGGGCTTAAAAGCCGGTGATGTAATCACTGAAATTAATGGTCAACCCATCAACAGCTTTGCTGAACTGCGTGCCAAAATTGCCACCACCGGCGCCGGAAAAACCGTTAATTTGACCTATCTGCGTGAAGGCAAAACGGAAAAAGCCGATGTGGTGCTGCAATCTGACGATCAAGCGCAAACCAGCGCTAATAGCCTGATTCCGGGTTTAAATGGAGCTGATTTGGGCAACTATGACAAAGACGGGCGTAAAGGTGTTGAAATCTTAAAAGTAGAAGCCAAATCTTCGGCCGAACAGCTTGGTTTGCAAGTCGGCGATGTGATTGTCGGCGTCAACCGTCAAGCAATTAGTAACATCGGTGAGTTGCGTAAAATTTTGGATAATAAACCATCAGCCGTAGCGCTGAATATCACGCGCGGCAATAATAACTTCTATTTATTGATTCCATAATACCGCACTTTAATTGCAAATAATTTGTGCCCAAAATCCCGATATTATTCGGGATTTTTGCGAGGTGAGCCGGGTAGGTATTCCCCCGGCTTTACTTTAGGCACTGGGGGGAAGTCAACGGATAGTCTGCAAATAGCTCAAACGGTCAATATTATTCATAAAACCGGACAAATCTTGTTTTTCAGGATGATATAAATACGGAATCTGCCCTAGCAACGGTGCTTCAATTTTGCTGGAAAGCAACTCGATAATTGCGCTGTAATTACTCAAGCCGGGATTAATCCGATTGGCAACCCAGCCGATTAACGGCACACCGCTCTTTTCAATCGCCTGCACCGTCAGCAGGGCGTGGTTGATGCAGCCTTCTTTAATCCCGACCACCAATACCACCGGCATTTGGTGTTGACTGACCCAATCAGAAAAATCCAGCTCACGATTGATCGGGGTTAGCCAGCCGAACGTGCCTTCGACCAGCACGGTTTGATAGCGCAATGATAAACGTTTTAGATCATGGTTCAGCTTATCAATATTAATTAATTGCGGCTGTTCCAAAAAATCATTCAGCCCCGGCTCTTGCTCTAACGGCATGGTATAACTGTTAATATCCTGATATTGCAGCGACTCGCCACTGCTCTCCAGCAGGCTCAACACATCAATATTCTGCTGATTTTGTGGCTCCGGTGTCGCTTCCAAATAGGGATGATATCCACCGTCGCCACAGGCTATCGGCTTATAACCGACAATTTGACACGCTTGCTTGCGCAATGCCTGAATAATAGCTCGGCTGGCAACGGTTTTGCCCACACCGGTATCGGTGCCGGTAACAAAAAAACAACTCATAATCTGCCCTCTACATATAAATTGCACGAGAGGGATTGTAAGCAAAAACAGGAATCAATTTATTGAGCTAACACAAGTTTTTATCAATTAACGTTAGGGTCTGTTGATCT
>NZ_VDHB01000211.1:0-1013 GCF_006227735.1 Testudinibacter sp. 'clade 2' | reverse complement strand
ATAAAGCAATTATATTTGCCAATGCGGTAGCTGCATTAAAATGTACTGCTGAAGGAGGGCGTGATGGTATTCCTGATTTGCAGCAAGTTGAAAAATTTATGCTGTGTATGAATAGATAGGCTATAATTAAAGTATGATTTAAATGCTATAAATTAAGGAAATATTTTGAACCATACTGCAATAACTGGAAATCCAAGACATGATAAGCTAATTTCTTTGGTGATGGATAATGGTTATATTAGTAATGAAGAGTTAGCTAATATTCTAGATGTTACGACTCAAACTATCCGTAGAGATATTAGAGTGTTAAGTCAGATGAAATTGATCTCTCGGCATCATGGCGGGGCGGGACGAGTCTCGAGTATAGATAATACCGATTTTTCTATACGAGAAACCTCACACATAGAAGAAAAAAAGTCTATTGCAAACAAGATCGCGGAGTACATTCCTGATGGTTCTACTCTATTTATCACTATCGGTACAACAGTTGAGTGTATAGCAAAAGCGCTGGAAGTAAGAAAAAACCTGAGAATTATTACAAATAGCTTACGAGTGGCAAATGTTTTATACCAAAATGAAAACTTTGAAGTTATCACTGTTGGAGGAATTTTGCGGGCACATAATAGTGGAATAATTGGTCCTAATGTTGTTTCTTCAATTAATAGTTTTCGAGCCGATTACTTGATTACCAGCTTAGGTGCTGTAGCTGAAGATGGAACTCTTTTAGATTTTGACATCAACGAAGTTGCTGTTGTGAAATCAATGTTGGAGAATTCTAAAAAGCTGATTTTAGCTTTGGATCACTCTAAATTTCATACTTCCGCAGCTGTTGAAGTTGGACACTTGAATCAAGTCGATTTACTTTTTACGGATAAAAAACCACCTGCGTACATTATGGATCTCTTAAAAATGAATAAGGTCGAGGTATTTTTAACTAATAAATAAATTGATTTTATCTCAGCTATCTTACGCTTAATCTTGTTTCATATCTTGTGTAGAGACTAATCCGGATC
>NZ_VDHB01000210.1:0-1084 GCF_006227735.1 Testudinibacter sp. 'clade 2' | reverse complement strand
GGCATAAGCACTTAATCAATAAAGGAAAAATGCAAAGTGCGGTTCGGGCGGATATATAATCCGCCCCTACTTTTACAATATTAATCGTGTATTTTAACCTTTGTCAGCAATCTAACAGCATACAAACTATGCTGTGGTTTTGTTTTGTCTGTAAAAAATAAAAATGATCACAGAGGAAAAATGATGAAACAGATTCCGATGACCGTACAGGGTGCGGAAAAATTAAAAGAAGAGCTGGAATTTTTGAAAAACGTCCGCCGTCCGGAAATTATTAAAGCGATTGCCGAAGCGCGCGAGCACGGCGATTTAAAAGAAAATGCGGAGTATCACGCGGCAAGGGAACAACAGGGATTTTGTGAAGGACGGATTCAGGATATTGAAGGCAAACTTTCTAACTGCCAAATTATCGATATCACCAAGATGAAAAATAACGGCAAAGTGATTTTTGGCGCGACGGTTGTATTGGTAAATCTGGATACGGAAGAAGAAGTCAGCTATAAAATTGTCGGTGATGACGAAGCGGACATCAAGAGCGGTCTGATTTCGGTGAATTCGCCGATTGCACGCGGTTTAATCGGCAAGGAAATTGACGACAGCGTGTCGATCACCACGCCGGGCGGCAAAGTAGAATTTGATATCGTTGATGTGCTTTATCAGGCATAAAATAGTTAAACTGCGGTTTGGCGGGTCGGCTATTAGCCCGACCTGCCTGTAGTGAGTTGTGTTATTTAAGTTGTATTATTTAGGGAGTCTGATAATCGGTTCTTTGCTTGGACGATACAACACCAAAATATGACCAATCAGTTGCACGGCAGCGGCAGAGGTTTCGCGCACAATCGCATCGATGATTAATTGCTTGGTTTCACGTTCGGCACCGGCAACTTTCACTTTAATCAGTTCATGATGGTTCAAGGCATTGTCGATTTCGGCAACAACACCTTCGGTTAAGCCGTTGGCGCCGAGCATCACAACCGGTTTCAAATTGTGTGCCAAGCCTTTTAAATACTGTTTTTGTTTTGTGGTTAAGTTGATTGCCATAAAAAATCCTTTTAACGTAGGTATAATTCTTGTAACGCAGGCTGAG
>NZ_VDHB01000021.1:0-10891 GCF_006227735.1 Testudinibacter sp. 'clade 2' | reverse complement strand
ATATAAACCAATCCAATTTCATGTTTTACTGCATGTTTTTTGATTTCAGAAAAAAGTAAAAAAACGCCTAAAAGTGGAAAGAAAGTAATATAAATAAATATACCTAGTGAAACATTAGAATCACTATATAAAGATATTTTATCAATATCCTCTAAATAAGAAGCAAAAGCATTCTGAATAGCACATAGAACAAAAAATGGAAAAATGATTATTACATTTCTAACAAAAGTCGTTTCCGTATTATTTGCAATCTTTTTAGTCTGTTCATAAATACGTTTACTATACATAAAACCTCCCCAGCTATTGTTTCCGCTTAAATTTACTCCACATTTTATCCTCCTGTCCACGCCACAGGCGTTGGATATTTTCGTGGTGACGGTAGATCAGTAGGCAGCAGACGAGGGCGACAGGGAAGGTGAATTCCGGTTTGAAATAGTAAACGTAAAATGGGACTAAAAGTGCGGTTATCACGGCACTGAGCGAGGAGTAGCCGCTGATTAAAAAGACTAATAGCCATGTGCCGAGCGTACTGCCTGCCACACCCCACGCAATCGGCGAAATTGCGCCGAAAGCGGTCGCTACGCCTTTGCCGCCTTTAAAGCCGAAATAGAGTGGGAAGCAGTGCCCTAAGCAAGCCGCCAGTGCGACCATGCCCAGTTCAAAATGGGTCAGTTTTAAGTAGTAACCTGCCCAGACCGGCAGCATACCCTTCAAGATGTCCAACACCAATACCAGCAATGCCAGCCATTTTCCGCCGCTACGCAACACATTGGTCGCCCCTGGATTGCCGGAGCCGACACTGCGCGGATCGGGCAATCCTGCCAAGCGAGAAAGCAAAATCGCACTGGAAATGGAGCCTAACAAGTAAGCAAAAATCATGTAAAAAACAGCAAACAGGCTCATAACAACCTCACTGGCTTCGCAATTAAACGTGAAGAATCTTGATAATATGATCCATTGTACCTAAAATTCGTGGCATAATCTTCGCTAAATGTTCTATTCCGCACAAAATGAGAAAAAAATGTACGATACGATTTTTATTGAAAAGCTGACGGTGTTTGCGACCATCGGAGTTTATGATTGGGAGCAGCAGATTAAGCAAAAGCTGGTGTTCGATTTGGAAATGGCGTGGAACAGTCAGCGTGCAGCTGCGGAAGATAACGTTGACTATTGCCTCAATTATGCCGAAGTCAGCCAATTTATCATTGATTATATTGCAGCTAAGCCGTTTTTGTTAATCGAAACGGTTGCCTATCAAGTGGCTGAACAGCTGCAACAACGCTTTGCTATTCCATGGCTGCGACTGAAACTCAGCAAACCTGGTGCCGTAGCGCAAGCGGCTGCGGTCGGCATTGTGGTGGAGCGGGGGCAACGCTGATGCCATCTGCGTTTTACGGCTATTTGGGCTTGCTGCTTGCTTGCCTGTTTTGGGGTGGCAATTTTATGTTCGGCAAGATGGTCAGTGCCGAGATTCCGCCGATTATGTTAAATTTCAGCCGCTGGTTTCCGGCGGCGATTATTTTACTGTTGCTATTTCACCGCCAGTTGAAACCTTGCCTGCCGATTATCCGTCGCTATTGGCTGCTGCTGACCGCACTTGGCGTATTAGGCATCATCTTCTTTCCGGTTTTTTTATATCAAGGATTGCTCACCACCACTGCATTAAATGCCAGCATTTACTTAGCCGCTGTGCCGATGGCTACCCTGTTGCTGAACCGCTTATTTTTTCGTGATCCGATTGAGTCGCACATGTTAGTCGGTGCAATATTGAGCTTTATCGGGGTGCTCTATCTGTTGGTTCAAGGCGAACCGTCAAATATGTTAGCATTAAATATCAACAGCGGTGATATTTGGGCGATTGGTTCGGCGCTAAGTTGGGCGGCCTATTGCGCTATCGTGCGTCTCAAACCGCCACAACTGATCAACAGCGTGTTTGTCACCTCGTTGGTGACTATCGGCGTGCTGCTGTTTAGCCCTATATATCTTTATTCACTGGTGCAAGGCGACGACGCAGTTTACCGCGAACTCAGCAGCACACAGTGGCAAATTGTGCTTTATTTAATTATCTTTCCGTCAATTTTGTCCTACATCTTTTGGAATTACGGCATCAGCATTGTCGGCTCAGCAAAAGGTGCCAGCTTCACCAATATTGTACCGCTGTTTGCTGCTGCCTTAAGTATTATTATTCTGCGAGAGCCAATCCACCTTTACCATATCATCAGCAGCATTTTGATTGTTTGTGGCTTGGTTTTGTGCAACCGCAAAGTGCGGTCACCTTAATGGTACAATTGCGATGGTTTTTCCTAATGGTGCAAGAAGTTTTAATAATGTACTCAGCTGAGGATTCGATGTACCTTTCTCAATTCTTGCAATCACGGGCTGTTTAACGCCGCTCAGAGCCTCCAATTTCTTTTGCGAAACGCCTAATTCCTGTCTGGCATTGATTAACTCACTAATCAATGCCACCCTAAGATCACTTTCTCTAATCTCCTCTACACTAAAAATCTCTTTTTCAAAATCATTCCAGTTTGAACCGATTGGAGAGATATTATTCATTATTATTTCCTCTTTTAATCATATCTTTTAAATTTTTCTTTGCTCGCTCAATATGTTGCTGTGGTGTTTTGCGTGTCGTTTTCATAAATTGGTATAATAAAACAAAGCTCTGATTCTTGTATGCAGCAAATAATATTCGATCTCTTAATGGTCTTATTTCCCATATTTCTGCTTCTAAATGTTTGATATAAGGTTCGCCTGCGGTGACGCCATGCAAGCTTAATACCTTAATATAATCACGGATCTTGTTCAATTTGATGCGACTATCTTTATCCTTTTTTTTAGATAGTTCAAGAAGATACAACTTAACAGGCTCTTTTCCTTTTTTATCCTGATAAAATACAATATCAAACATAGCCCTTCCTTATCACCGACAATAACATACAAAACACATGCATTCAATAACTTAAAAGTTATTGAATGCTATATAAATCTGATAAGGAAAATAACGAAGCTTAGAAAAAAATCGAAAGATCAGTATAAAATATTGCGATCTGGCACGAAAAATAGAAATCAAATATCGGAAAAAGTGCGGTCACGCCAATAATAGTAGCTGTTTTAAATTCGTCAATTCAACATGGGGTAGATTGCGGCTTTGTTGATGCGCAAGCAATGAGTCACTGTTTAGGTTCAGCCACACCGCCTGACAGCCCGCTTGAACAGCGCCTTGCACATCGGCTTGCAGATTATCGCCAACGTGCAAAATCTGATCTGGCCGCACGTTGAAGTGAGCGGCGGTTTGAGCGAATAGATCAAAGTGCGGTTTTGCCCTGCCGTGCTCGCCACCACGTAAGCACAAGCTGAACTGGGTTAAGCCAATTTTTTTGGGGTCAACATTGCCATTGGTGATCACTGCCAGCGGATAGCGTTGTGCCAAGCTGTCCAAAGTGGCTTTTGTTTGTGGCGATAACGCTATTTGATGGCGCCAATGGATAAAATGTGCCATCACCTTGTTGCTGATTTCCTCAATTTTGTCAGCAGCGACCGCACTTTGTTGCAATAAGCACACCAATGCCGATTTCCGCCAATGCACCACATCTTCCATGATCAACGGATTCGCCACTGCAACCGCACGTTTAACTTGCCCCCAACTTTCCGCCGTCAAGTGCGGTAAGCCAGCCACACGCTGCAACTCACACAAAAATTGCTTTTCTGCTTCAGCAATCACGCTGCGGTTGTCATATAAAGTATCGTCTAGATCAAAGCTGATAATGTTGAATGGCTGTAGCTGGCGATAGAAACGCATAATCAATCCTAAAAAATCAATAAGAGGGACATTATGCCATTAATTCGCAAAGTGCGGTTTAAAAAATAAAATTTCAATATTGCGATCCGAATCGAAAGAAAAATCAATGATAATAGCCGCAGCTTTGGGTTTAAGCGTGGCTTTCATCCCGAAATCTGCGGCTGTTTGACTAAAATCCCTGATATTACTTCAGGGAAGTACTGATTTATAACATCTATTCTTCAATCGCTTTGGCTTTATATTTTGGATTCATCAGGTTTTCCGGTGACAAAATATCGTCCAGCTGCGCTTCAGTCAACAAGCCTTTTTCCAACACCACATCTTTGACGCTGCGTCCTGTGGTAGCACAAATTTTGCCGATAATATCACCATTATGATGGCCGATAAATGGATTCAAATAAGTGATAATTCCAATTGAATTAAACACATAACTTTCGCACACTTCTTTATTCACCGTGATGCCGTCAATACATTTATCGCGCAAATTGACACAAGCATTGCTCAACAACGAAATGCTTTCAAACATTGCTTGTCCGATCACCGGCTCCATCACGTTCAATTGCAATTGCCCTGCTTCAGCGGCAAATGTGATGGTGAGATCATTACCAAACACTTTAAAGCACACCTGATTCACCACTTCCGGAATGACCGGGTTGACTTTTGCCGGCATGATCGATGATCCGGCTTGCAGTTCCGGCAAGTTGATTTCATTTAATCCGGCACGTGGCCCTGACGACAACAAACGCAAATCGTTGCATACTTTAGACAATTTGACGGCAGTACGTTTCAGCGCACCATGCACCATCACATAAGCACCACAATCCGAAGTGGCTTCGATTAAGTTATGCGACAGCACACAAGGCAAGCCACTGACTTCACTCAAATAGCGGGTTGCCAGTTCCGGATAACCTGTCGGGGTATTCACGCCGGTGCCGATTGCGGTGGCACCCAAATTGACTTCTAATAACAAATTCGCTGTACGCGATAAATTCAAAATTTCTTCATCTAGTAGCACCGCAAACGCAGCAAATTCCTGCCCGACACTCATCGGCACCGCATCTTGCAACTGGGTGCGCCCCATTTTTAAAATTCCGGCAAACGCCTGTGCTTTAGCTTCAAACCCCTCTTTTAAATAACGAATTTGTTCGATCAATTTCATCAGACTGTTATAAACCGCAATGCGGAAACCGCTCGGATAAGAGTCGTTGGTCGATTGGCTGGCGTTAACATGATCCATCGGATCTAAATAGCAATATTCGCCTTTTTGATGCCCCATCAATTCCAACGCTAAGTTAGCTACCACTTCATTGGTATTCATATTGACTGAAGTGCCCGCTCCGCCTTGAAATACATCCGACGGAAATTGATCCAAACATTTGCCTTGCTCTAAAATGGTATCGCAAGCCTGAATAATCGCTTGAGCAATTTTTTTCGGAATCACTTTCAGCTCAACGTTTGCCAATGCCGCCGCTTTTTTGACCATCACCATACCACGCACAAATTCCGGAATATCGGAAATCACCGCATTGGAAATGTTAAAATTTTCTACCGCTCTTAAGGTGTGAATGCCCCAATATACATCTGCGGGCACTTCTCTTTCACCCAATAAATCTTTTTCAATTCTGACTGCTGTCATCGCATTCTCCTGTTAATGGTCACTGATTATCGGCAGTGGCTGCTGCCTGTTGATGGCGATATTGTAGCAATTTAAAAGCATTGATCACTGGACATAAATTTATGCTATTCATTACTTTTTATAATCTTCGAGGCTTGCGATAAGTTTGGCTTGAAAAAAGCAATTTTACCCCCATTATAATGACTATTCCCTACTTAATTTTGCAACGAGACACCGCATGCCACTATTGATTTTATTTGCTATTTTCGGGCTTTACGTGTATTTAGAATTATCCCTACTCATCACCATCGGCAGTGCTATCGGTGTTTTTCCGTTAATCCTGTTGCTTATCCTTTCCAGCGTTATCGGGCTTTGGATCATCCGTCTGCGCGGTTGGTACACCATGCTGCGCCTGCAACAGCAGCTGCGACAAGGGGAAGTGCCGTCGCAAAGTTTAGTGCAAACCGCACTTTGGCTGCTTGCCGGGGTGCTATTTTTGATTCCTGGCTTTCTAAGCGATATTCTCGCTATATTGTTACTGATGCCGTTTAGCGCCCACCTGCTCGAAAAATATGTGTCGCATAAAGTGCGGTCATTTGCTGTTTTCAATGGCAGGTTTGCCCAAACTAACGATCGCTATCGTGCTGATAACGGCACCGTTTATGAAGCGGAATACGACAAAAAAGTCGATGAAGATAAACGCTTACATTAAAAATTTTATTTTTGCCCTTGAAAGCCGATAGCCTTGCCCATATTAAGTTTTCACCAATTATTAAAACCGCACTTTGCACGGTGATGGTTACGCAAGTATCCGAACACTGCGCAAACGCATTCAATTAATTAATCTAACTACATCAGGAGAAAGTGAGATGAATATTCGTCCATTACACGATCGTGTGATTATCAAACGTGAAGAAGTTGAAACCCGTTCAGCCGGCGGCATTGTGTTGACCGGTTCCGCTGCCACCAAATCGACCCGTGCTAAAGTATTGGCGGTCGGCAAAGGTCGTATTTTGGAAAACGGCAGCGTGCAGCCACTGGATGTGAAAGTCGGCGACAGCGTTATTTTTAATGAAGGCTACGGCGTGAAAAGCGAAAAAATCGACGGCGAAGAAGTGTTAATCATCTCTGAAAACGATATTTTGGCAATCGTTGAATAATCACTCTTATTTTACTATAACTCATTGTAATAGAAGGAATATAAAAAATGGCAGCAAAAGACGTTAAATTTGGTAATGATGCTCGTGTCAAAATGTTGGCAGGGGTAAATGTATTAGCCGATGCAGTGAAAGTGACATTAGGTCCGAAAGGTCGCAACGTGGTGTTAGACAAAGCGTTCGGCGCACCAACAATCACCAAAGACGGGGTTTCAGTTGCGCGCGAAATCGAGTTGGAAGACAAATTCGAAAACATGGGCGCACAAATGGTTAAAGAAGTGGCGTCTAAAGCCAATGACGCTGCCGGTGACGGCACCACCACCGCCACCGTATTGGCGCAATCTATTGTCAACGAAGGCTTAAAAGCGGTCGCCGCCGGTATGAATCCGATGGATCTGAAACGCGGAATCGACAAAGCTGTGGTCGCCAGTGTTGAAGAGTTGAAAAAATTATCCGTGCCTTGTGCTGATTCAAAAGCGATTGAACAAGTAGGCACTATTTCTGCCAACTCTGACACTACCGTCGGTAAATTAATTGCTGAAGCAATGGATAAAGTCGGTAAAGAAGGCGTGATCACCGTGGAAGACGGCAGCGGTCTGGAAGACGAATTAAATGTGGTTGAAGGTATGCAATTCGATCGCGGTTATCTGTCCCCTTATTTCATCAACAAACCGGAAACCGGCAGCGTTGAATTGGATAATCCGTATATCCTGCTAGTTGACAAAAAAATCTCCAATATTCGTGAGTTACTGCCAGTGCTGGAAGCTGTCGCTAAAGCCGGTAAACCACTGTTTATCGTTGCCGAAGATGTTGAAGGTGAAGCGTTGGCAACCTTAGTGGTCAACACTATGCGCGGCATTGTAAAAGTCGCTGCGGTAAAAGCACCGGGCTTCGGCGATCGTCGTAAAGCGATGCTGCAAGACATTGCAGTGCTGACTGCGGGTACTGTAATTTCCGAGGAGATCGGCATGGAGCTGGAAAAAGCTACAATTGAAGAGCTGGGACAAGCCAAACGTGTGGTCATCACCAAAGACAACACGACGATTATCGACGGTATCGGTGATCAAGCGCAAATCAGCGGTCGTGTGGCACAGATTCGCCAACAAATCGAAGAATCCTCTTCTGATTACGACCGTGAAAAATTGCAAGAACGTGTGGCAAAATTAGCCGGCGGTGTGGCGGTGATCAAAGTCGGGGCTGCGACCGAAGTCGAAATGAAAGAGAAAAAAGCCCGTGTTGAAGATGCGTTGCATGCAACCCGTGCTGCAGTTGAAGAAGGTGTGGTTGCCGGTGGTGGGGTTGCATTAATCCGTGTTGCCAACAAACTGGTTGATTTGACCGGTGATAACGAAGATCAAAATGTCGGCATCAAATTGGCATTGCGTGCAATGGAAGCGCCATTGCGCCAAATCGTTGCCAATGCCGGAGAAGAAGCTTCAGTGGTTGCTCGCAACGTTAAAGACGGCGTTGGTAACTACGGTTATAATGCTGCAACTGAAACCTATGGCGATATGCTTGAAATGGGTATTTTGGATCCAACCAAGGTGACCCGTTCTGCACTGCAATTCGCAGCCTCTATTGCCGGACTGATGATCACCACTGAGTGTATGGTGACCGAACTGCCTAAAGCCGAAGCACCAGATATGGGCGCCGGAATGGGCGGCATGGGTGGAATGGGCGGCATGATGTAACCGCACTTCCCTCGTGAAATAGACCCCGATAACACATTGAGTTATCGGGGTTTTATTTTTTGGCTATAAGCTTAATCGAAAACACTAACCAAATAAAATCGGCACGACCAATACGGTGGCAATCATCACGATAATCGTGAAAGGTACCCCAATTTTCAGGAAGTCAGAGAATTTGTAACCGCCCGGCCCTAATACCATGGTATTGACCGGAGAAGAGACCGGTGTCATAAATGCTGCCGATGCTGCCACTGCAATCGTAATCACAAACGGTAGCGCTGATGTCTGAAGCTCATTTGCTAATGCCACGCCAATCGGGGTCATCAAAATCGCTGTAGCCGTGTTGGAGATAAACAACCCAATTAGCGCACACAAAATAAATAAACTGGCTAATACCCCATGAATGCCCCATTCGCCAACCAGCTCAATCAAACCGCTGACGGCAAGGCTAATCCCACCGGTTTTATCCAGCGCTATTGCAAACGGCATCATACCGACAATCAAAATCAGGCTCGGCCAATGAATCGAATTATAGGCGCTGCGTGCATCAATACAGCGGAATTTTGCCAACATCATGCAAGCGATCAGTGCCGCAATCACATTCGGCACCACGCCGGATACCATCAACGCCACCATTGTCACCACCGACAAAATAGCATGCGGCGCTTGCGTAATGGCCGGAGCAACTTGATCAATCTCACTTGGATAATTCAGCATAAAGAAGTCTTTATTACTGCTACGCAATTCACGAATCTGTTTCCAGTCACCGATGACCAAATACTGATCCCCTGTGGTAATTACGACATCGGCTAATTCTTCGGTAATCCGCTTGGTGCCACGTTTAACGCCGGCAATAATTAAACCGTATTTGTGCTGAAATTTAATTTCACGCACCGTTTTACCCAAATTAGCACTTTCCGGAATCGGTGAAATCTCCGCCATGCCGACCGACTTCGCTTTTTCACTATAGTAGTTGCCACGCACTTCAATCGGTTTCAATCCGTATTCTTCACAAAACTGCGCCCAATCCAAGTCGTTGTTGGCAATATCCAGTAATAAAATATCTTTCTCGCGCACATCGGTCAATGCAGACGCAGTGACGACAATGTGACGAATTCGGCGCCAGCGCTCGACTGCAACCACTAAAATACGGTATTGAGAATGTAGGTGCAGTTCATCGAGTGTTTTGCCGATCAAACGCGAACCGGGCATTACCAGTGCCTGCTTGGAACGATCTTGAATTTGATAACTTTCGATCAAATCATTCATCGAAGTGCGGTTATAGTTGTTTTCCTCATGGCCTTGGTTATCACTATCCAAAAATCGGCGGGCAAACAGCATATAGCCAATTCCTAATACTAACACCATCAAACCAATCGGAGTGAAGGTGAAAAAACCAAGCTGCGGCTCTCCTGCCCGAACCAATTCAGCATTCGCAATCAGGTTAGGCGGTGTTGCGATCAACGTTGTCATCCCACTGGTTAAGCCAGCCACACTCAGTGGCATCATCAAGCGTTTCGGTGAAATATTCATCTGAGTGCAAATCGCCAAGACCACCGGAATAAAAATCGCCACGATGCCGGTAGAACTCATAAATGCGCCCAATCCCGCCACCGCCACCATCAGCAACACCAGTATTTTGACTTCATTATTATCAGCCGCTTTAATCAGCCATTCACTCACTTGATAGGCAACCCCAGTTCGCAACAACCCCTCACCGACCACGAACAGTAGCGCAATCAAAATAATATTTGGATCGCTAAATCCAGCCAAAATTTCCGGCACACTCAAAATTCCGCTCAAACTGAATGCCACCATCACCAACAACGCCACCACATCCATTCTGATTTTATTGGAGATAAACAACCAAACCGCAATCACTAAAAAAGCGAGGACTAAAAATAATGGCGGACTGATTGAAAGGTATTGTTGCAAAAGCATGACTTGATTTAACTCCCTGTTCTGATGGCTACTTCCGATTGCGGACAAATTGGTACTCTGGTTGTCCACTATAGCACAGAAGCAGAATCAATAGGTTTGAATCAATAAAAAATTGCCATCAGGCGGCTCTATCGCCTTTAATACGCCCTCTGAATTGATGAATTGTATTGGTGATCACACCTTGCAACCGCACTTGCTGTAGTGAGGGAACCCGTAAATTATCATGTTTGGAATCTAGCGAAAAAAAGATCAAATTATTCTCTTCTGCTGAAAAAAATTCGTACAACTGTAAACTGCCGTTTTGTTCAATCACCACCAAATCACCGGGTATAATTTGAGCGGTTTCTTCGATAACCAACATATCACCCTGCTCAATTCCCCAAGAGGTCAAATGCGGGTTATTCACTCGCATAAAAAATGTCTGTTTGGGTTTTTTGATACAGTAAAGGTTCAGATCCATTTTGTATTTGACCGCACTTTGCTTGCCGAAATGAAATGTTGCCTGTCGTTGATCGTCATAGACCGGCATTGGTTGGTAAGAATAGGGATGTCTGGCTGAATTATCGATGCTATTCATATTGTTATACATAATTCGCTCCTTCTTTTGTGTCAATTTTTTAACTTTAACGAACGCCGGCACTATTTAACTGGGTATTTATACAGTGATTTATACTGTATTTTTATACAG
>NZ_VDHB01000209.1:0-822 GCF_006227735.1 Testudinibacter sp. 'clade 2' | reverse complement strand
GATTTGCCCACATTCGGTAAACCAACGATACCGCACTTAAATCCCATACTATTTTCCTTTTGGTAAAACCGTTAGTGGCAACGGTTAGGGTTAAATTTTAAATCCATTCAAACGATTCATCGCTTTGCTGATTCCATCGGTCAGCAGAATATCCACACTGATAGCGGCTTCTTCAATCGTTTGTTCGATCAAGTTTAATTCAGTTTTCGGCGGTTTGTTTAAGACATAACCGCTGACCAGGTTTTTATCGCCGGGGTGTCCGATGCCGATTCGCAGACGGTAGAAATTTTTGTTATTACCCAGATTGGCGATAATGTCTTTCAGCCCGTTGTGCCCACCGTGTCCGCCGCCTTGTTTGATTTTGGCGGTGCCGGGCGGCAGATCCAATTCATCGTGAAGCACCAAGATTTGTTCAGGTTGAATACGATAGAAATTTGCCAACGCCCCAACGGCTTTGCCGCTCAGGTTCATAAAGGTGGTCGGCAGCAAAAACCGCACTTCGTTGCCTGATATCAGCGTACGTGCGGTTTTGCCGGAAAATTTGCTTTCCGGTGTGAGCGAGAGGTTATATTGGCAGCAGAGTTGCTCCAACAGCCATTCCCCGGCGTTATGCCGGGTTTGTGCATATTGGCTGCCGGGATTGCCTAAACCAACGATAAGTTTTATTTCGGACACGGTAGTTTCACTGTTTGCGTTAATAACGGATTGAGCTAAAAAATAGGCGCATATTGTATGCGAAAGTGTGGTTTTTCTCAATCGAAACTGAAACCGCACTTTATAACCGTAGCGTAAAATAACAATACAATAAGCAAAGTGCGGTTT
>NZ_VDHB01000208.1:0-3432 GCF_006227735.1 Testudinibacter sp. 'clade 2' | reverse complement strand
GATATACATGACGTACTTATGTATGCCTTTTATTTATCTAAAGGATAAAAATATTGCGATGACATTTCTGCTGGAAAAAGCACAAGGAAATAGATTTTTTCATGTTTTAATGATGTTGATACATATTTTTGCATTAGTGACAATATTAATTTGGATCTACTTCGGATGGAATTTCTTTTTAAGAGGAAATGTGATGGCAAATAGCTTGTCTTTTAAAATGTATTATATTTACATTATGCCTCCAGTGCTATTTTCAATAACTCTATTATCTGTTTTTCAAAAAATTATTAGTGAGCTTAATAACTTTATCAGTTTCGAAAAAATTGATGAGAATAAGGGAGTGTAATGTATGGTTTCGCCAATTTTTGTTGTCTATTTTCTTATTCTTCTATTGGTTGGAGTACCGGTTTTATTTGCATTAGGATTATCTCCTGCAATAGCCTTATTTCAGGATGATAAAGTTCTATTTATCAATATGCTTTATCAGAGACTTTATTCAGGATTAGATAGCTTCTTATTATTAGCTTTGCCATTTTTTATGCTCGCCGGTGAGTTTATGGTGAGTGGAGGAATAACGACTCGAATTATCACATTTTCCCAAACAATGGTGCGACATATGCGCGGTGGTTTAGGGCATGTCGTTATTTTGGCCTCAACACTTTTTGGAGCATTAACAGGATCTGCGGTCGCCGCTACATCGGCTATTGGTAATATGCTAATACCGGAGATGGTCCGCTATAAATATGATCGTACTTATGCGGCAGCTCTGACAGCAGCTGCTACCGTTTTAGGAACAATTATTCCGCCAAGTGGGATAATGTTAATATATGCATTTGTAATGAATACTTCTGTCGCAGCCATGTTTATGGGAGGTGTTGTTCCTGGAATTATCCTATGTATAGGTCTAATGCTTGTAAACCGGGTTCAAATGAAGAAATATCCCGAAGTTGAGCAATTTGAGCGAGCAACGAGAACAGAACGTGTAGCTGGCTTAAAATTGGCAATCTTACCATTATTTACTCCGATTATTATATTAGGGGGAATTTATGGCGGGATTTTTACACCGACAGAAGCTGCAGCAGTAGCCGTATTCTATGCACTAATCCTCTCTGTATGGATAATGAAAAACCTAAAACTTAAGGAAGTTTTTCCAATGGTTGCAAGAGTGGGAGTTAATGCGGCTGCAATACTTATTATAGTTGCTGCTGCAAGTGGCTTCGCTTCTGCAGTGAGCCTATCTGGTGTCGCTAAAGAAATAACTTCTTTTTTATATTCAATAACTGACAATAAATACATACTTATCTTTATCATTAATATTTTCTTATTTATTGTTGGAATGTTTCTTGATGCTGGCCCGGCTATATTAATTTTTGCCCCAATCTTAGCTCCAATTATGACTAATGTCGGTATTGATCCTGTCCATTTCGGTGTGGTAGTGGTTTCTAATTTATCAATTGGACTTGCCACTCCGCCTATGGGATTAGTTCTCTTTGTGGCTTCTGGAGTATCAGGTGTCCCCTTGCAAAAAATTTCAAAAGCAATATTACCTTTCTTATTTGTAGAGTTTTTTATTATATTTCTTATTTCATTTTTCCCTGCATTAGTGATTGGCTTACCTAAACTATTAGGGTTAATGTAGTGTTTTAATCTAAACTTTATACAAAGGAGTTTCTCATGAAATTGAAAAAAATTGTAGCAAATTCTCTATTAATGTTATCTGTATCAGTCATAGCTCAAGCAGCGAATTATAAAATTACAGTACCAATTGTAACTAATCCTGATAGTTATAACTATCAGTCACTACTAGTATTTAAAAATATAGCAGAATCTCACTCTAATGGTGAAATTACGGTGGATATTTATCCAAGTGGCCAATTATGTGGCAATGCAAAAGAATGCCTTGCTGGGGTGCAATCAGGAATGTTTGATTATTTCCAAACTACTGTTCCAGAACTAGCTTATTATTGGAAACCTATGGAAGGTTTTGATCTGCCGTATTTGTTACCGAATGATAGGGTTGCTGAATGCGTATATGATGATAAAGATTTTATGCACGATGTTAGAGAAAATGTTTTAAAACAAACTAATGGCCTAAGATTAATGATGATTTCAAACTCTGGAGGATGGCGAAATATTGCGACAACTAAGAAAGAAGTTCATAGTCCGGAAGATGTAAAAGGATTGAAATTAAGAACCGTACCCGCAGCGATTCAACAAAAGTTAGTAACCGCGTTAGGAGGATCCCCAACTCCAATTGCATGGCCTGAAGTTTATACGGCATTATCTACAGGAATGGTTGATGGAACTAAAAATGGCATTGTAGATATTGTTCAAATGAAATTTCATGAAAGTTTAAAATATATTATTTTAGATGGTCATGCGTATATGGGTGGGGCGTGGATTATGAATAATGATAAGTTTAATTCAATGCCTGATAATCTGAAAAAGGTCATTGTTGATGCGGTTTCTGCACAAAATCAATATTTGAGATCCTATCCAAAATGGAAAGAGTATGATGCTTATGAGGAGTTTAAAAAGGCTGGCGGGAAAATCTATAATCCAACCGATAAAGAAAAAGAAGCATTCAAAACAATGTCTGCATCTGTGACAGATAATTATATTAAAGAAAGTAATGAAGAAAGCAAGAAGTGGTTAGAACGGTTTGAAAATGTAGTTAAGGCTTGTGAAATCAGAATTGCTGAAGAAGATAAATCTGCTTTGCAATAATATACTAATCAAGGGGATGGCGTAATGTATATTATAATATACAGCCATTCCCAATTTTATTTATTTCGAGGGAGATTGCATGGAAGTCTTGGTTAATGATTTTGGTGTATTGGATGGGGAGCTTGTTGATTTAATTACATTAACTAATAATAACGGAATGAGTATTAGTGTTACTAATTATGGATGTATCCTTACTGCAATTAAAGTTAAGGATTTAAATGGAAATATTGATAATGTCGTTTTAAGCTATGATTCATTTGATAAATATTATGAAGGCCATCCATTTTTTGGTGCTGTGGTTGGTCGCTTTGCAAATCGCATAAGAAATGGTGAATTTAAATTAAATGGGAAAGGTTACAAGCTAGAACAAAATGAAGCAATTACAGGTAATCATATTCATGGGGGTGTTAGGGGATTTGATAAATATATTTGGAAGTATGATATTGAAAAAAACTTTGAATCTATAATGATTCATTTTCATAGGCTGTCAGTTGATGGAGAGTCGGGTTATCCTGGTAATTTAGATGTGATTCACACGATAGGATTAGATGAAAGTAATCAAGTGCACTTTTATTTTCGAGCAACAACGGATAGTACAACTATTTTAAATTTAACAAACCATAGTTACTATAATTTATCAGGGCTTGGAAATGGAAATATTCTTGGTCATAAATTAAAAGTATATAGTGATTTTTATCTTCCAAC
>NZ_VDHB01000207.1:0-1378 GCF_006227735.1 Testudinibacter sp. 'clade 2' | reverse complement strand
ATAAATTGTTGTTGGGATTGACTGAAGATTAGGCGGTAGGTGTTTTTGTTCATTTTCTATAAATACTTGTGCAATATTTGAAAGCCTCTCTTATTTTCATACCCAACTCTTCATCTGAAATTTCTAATGAATATTCAAATTCAATTGCTGTTCCATCTTTTTTCTTGACGGCTGTATACCCATCTAAAGAATCTTGATGATTTGGCACAATAGAAAAAACTTCTTCCATATCAACAGATAAAGAATCCATATATTTATAAATAGCCTTTCTGCTTTTATAACCAAAGCATTCTTGTAACTGTTGTTCTATTTTTTTACCAAATAGTTGTGCTTCACCTGAATTAAATATCTTATAAAACTCATCTAATGGAATCTCTCTGCTTTTTAACAAAGCCTCTTTTGCTGATTTGCCTAACATCTTATCATCAACATCCACCGGTAAAAAAATAGGCTCTTGCTCAGGATCAAACATACCTATCAACCCTCTTAAAAAATAAGTAATTAAAATTACATCCTTATTTTTTTTTATTAATATTCTTTTTGATTTAGCCATTTTATTTCACTTTTTTAATAATAATTTCTATGTTTTTAGATCTCGCATATTGAATTGATTTTTCAATAGCTAGCATCTGTTCTTTATTGGTTTGACTAGGAATAGCCAAATATAACTCTTTATTATTTATATCTTTATTATATAGTTCAAACACTCCTTTACTATCCCCCTCAAAATTCACCATCTCATCAACATACTTATTCAGCTGTGATGTAATTCGTGTTGGGTTTTGATAGGTTTTACTTCCCACTGTATCCATTGTTTTTGCGCTAATTGCTGTTCCGTCAGGCAATAAATGATCAAAGGTTTTAAAATTTGGTTTTATCATATTCAAATCAAGCGTTCCCTCCGGTAGCTTCTCTTTTAAATACGCTTCCCAAGGCTTGCCTTGATTATTAATCCCTTTGCCCCAGTCAATACCGACAACTTTATTCGACACAATATCATTCGATAAACCCAGTTTGCCTAATTTAACCGCACTTTCAACTCCCTTTTTAACAAGATTTAAAACCCCTGTCGTCCCTCCAATCACACCAAGTTCGGTTGATAAATACACCTGCATCCGCATCACATCAGCTTCTCTTGCTTGACCATTGGCTTCTAGCCTATCAGCTTCCGCTAACTGTGATTTAATACTATCCGAAATGGTTGTAACCGGTGATTGTATCAAGGCTTTAATCGCTTTGCCCATTTCATGCAGTTGGGCTTGCGAAACCTCATCGCCCGTGATGGCTTTTGCCGTAATATTCGCCAGTTCAGCAGAATCTGTGATGCCCTCTTTTGCAATTTTAACCAACGCCTCCCTCGCCACATCTTCGGCATATT
>NZ_VDHB01000206.1:0-4795 GCF_006227735.1 Testudinibacter sp. 'clade 2' | reverse complement strand
AAACACAGTTGCTACTTTTACAACATTAATCGTGTATTTTAACCTTTGTCAGCAGTCTAAGGCGGGATTTTCCCGCCTTTTTTCGGCGCATAAAAATTTTGCTACGCAAAGCTTGCCTTTTTTTGTACAATAATCCGTCTTGACCATAGGGGCTATAGCTCAAATTATAAACAAAGATCAACAGACCCTAATGAATGGCTAATTTTCTTTATTTCCCAAGAGTTGTTACATGATTGATTACATCATTATCGGCATTATTGTTTTCTCTTTAATCGTCAGTTTATTGCGTGGTTTTGTGAGAGAAGTGATGTCGCTTGCCAGCTGGGTGGTTGCGTTCATCGTTGCCAGTCGTTTTTATCCTTATCTTGCCAGTATGTTGACCCAGATAGAATCTGAAAATATTCGTATTGGCGTTGCCGTAACCATTCTGTTTATCTGTAGTTTGATTGTTGGCGCAATTATTAATTATATTATCGGTCAATTAGTGGATAAAACCGGACTCAGCGGCACCGATAGGGTGCTGGGCGCTTGTTTCGGCGTGCTGCGCGGTGTATTAATTGTTGCTGCGTTACTGTTTTGTGCGGATACTTTTACCAGTTTCGGGCAATCTGAACTGTGGAAAAGTTCAAAATTAATACCGCACTTTGGTTTTGTGGTAGAGTGGTTCTTCCAACAATTGCAACAAAATTCTTCATTTTTGACCCCTAACTTTAACCGTTAATTGATCCCTCGGGACAAACTGAAAAGGACAAACAAAACATGTGTGGAATTATTGGCATTATTGGGCAAACACCGGTTAATCAGGCTATTTACGACGGACTAACCGTGTTGCAGCATCGTGGACAGGATGCTGCCGGGATTGTCACTGTAGACGATGAAAATCGCTTTCGGTTACGCAAAGCCAATGGTTTGGTGAGTGATATTTTTCAACAAATCCATATGCTGCGGTTGCAGGGCAATGCCGGAATCGGGCATGTTCGTTACCCTACCGCCGGCAGTTCCAGTGTTTCGGAAGCGCAGCCGTTTTATGTCAATTCCCCCTACGGGCTGACATTGGTACACAATGGCAACCTCACCAACTCCGATGAATTAAAACAGACACTGTTTACCCTCGCCCGTCGCCATGTGAATACCAATTCTGATTCTGAAGCGCTACTGAATATCCTGGCTTACCATTTAGATTACAGCGCCAGTCTGGATTTGCAAGCGGAGGACATTTTCAACGCTATTCGCAAAACCCATGCGGATATTCGTGGTGCGTATGCCTGTGTAGCGATGATTATCGGTTTTGGCATGGTTGCCTTTCGTGATCCTTATGGCATTCGCCCGCTGGTGTTGGGCAAACGGACTTTAGATAACGGGATAACAGAATATGCTTTTGCGTCAGAAAGCGTAGCATTAGATGCGATTGGCTTTGAATTTGTGCGCGATGTTAAACCGGGTGAAGCAATTTATGTCACTTTCGACGGTCAGTTCTATTCTGAACAGTGTGCCGCCAATCCAGATTTGTGTCCGTGTATTTTCGAATATGTTTATTTTGCCCGTCCCGATTCCTGTATTGACGGCGTGTCGGTGTACGCTGCCCGAGTACATATGGGGGAGCGTTTAGGCAAGAAAATCGCCAAAGAGTGGCAAGGATTGGACATTGATGTGGTGATTCCTATTCCGGAAACATCAACCGATATTGCACTGCGAATTGCACGGGAGTTGGACGTGCCGTATCGTCAAGGCTATGTTAAAAACCGTTATGTCGGGCGGACGTTTATTATGCCGGGACAAGAGCAGCGCAGAAATTCGGTGCGTCGCAAATTGAATACTATTTCTTCTGAATTTAAAGGTAAAAATGTGCTGTTGGTGGACGACTCAATCGTGCGCGGCACAACCTCAGAGCAAATTGTCGAAATGGCACGCCATGCCGGTGCCAAAAAGGTCTATTTTGCTTCGGCGGCGCCGGAAATTCGCTACCCGAATGTATATGGTATTGATATGCCTGCCGCAAACGAACTGATCGCTTATAATCGTAGCGTCGAACAGATTGCCGAGTTGATTGGGGTTGATCGTTTAATTTTCCAAGACTTGCAGGATTTGATTGAATCGGTGCAGCAAGAAAACCCATCGATTCAGCATTTTGATGCGTCGGTGTTCACCGGTGAATATATTACCGGCGATGTGTCTAAAGCTTATCTGGACAATATTGCCTTTGCGCGTAATGATAATGCCAAACAGCAGCAGGCAAAAGATGCGACCAACCTTGAAATACACAATGAACGCTAACCATGCAAGCTGTAATGTGAACAGTAAGCAGAACGAAAAAAAATCGCGCTTGATTATTGCCATCAGCGGCGCATCGGGGGCGATTTATGCGATTCGGCTGCTGGAAGTGTTGCAGCAAAGCGAAATTGAAACCCATCTGATTATCAGCAATGCGGCGCGACAAACCATTGCGATGGAAACTGAGTATAGCGTGCAGCAAGTGCGGCAATTGGCGAATGTGAACTATGATATTCGTGATATTGGTGCGGCGATTTCTTCCGGCTCATACCGCACTTTAGGCATGATTATCGTGCCTTGCTCGATCAAAACCCTGTCGGCAATCGCCCACTGTTACAGTGATGATTTGATCAGTCGTGCTGCCGATGTGTGTTTAAAAGAGCGCAAGCCGCTGCATCTATGCGTGCGTGAAACGCCGCTACATTTGGGGCATTTGCGTTTGTTGAGCCAAGCCGCAGAAATCGGCGCCCAGATTACACCGTTAATGCCCGCGTTCTACCACCAGCCGAAAACCATCGATGACATTATTAATCAAAGTATTAATCGACTGCTCGACCAGTTTGAAATTGAGCTGCCGCAGGATTTATTTCAGCGTTGGTGTGGAAGCATCGCCAATTAAGCCGGCAATTTCAGCTCTCGTACCGACATGGTTAAGCCATCGATCAGCAATAAGCGCCCACACAGGTTTTTACCGATATTTAACCGCACTTTGATCGCTTCTAGCGCCTGAATCGAACCGACAATACCGACGACAGGCGCCATAATTCCGGCTTCGACGCAGCTTAGTGTACTGTCGCCAAATAATCGGCTCAACGTGCGGTAAGTTGGCGTGTTCGGTTGATAACTGAACACTGAAACCTGCCCTTCAAAACGGATGGCTGCGCCGGAGACCAACGGAATTTTATGCTGCTCACAACAGCGATCTAGGCTGTTACGGATATCGACATTATCGGTACAATCCAGAATAACATCAAATTGAGTGACAACGTCACTTAATTCAGCTTCACTCAGCTGTTTATCAATGGTTTGAATTTCAATATGGGGGTTGAGTTGCTGCAATGCCAGCTGTGCCGACCGCACTTTGGGCATCTCCAAGCGGCTATCGTTATGCAGCACTTGGCGTTGCAGATTCGACAGCGACACAATATCAAAATCCAGCAGCGTCAAATGCCCAACCCCTGCCGTGGCCAGGTATTGTGCCGCAGCACAGCCCAGGCCGCCTAAACCGACAATCAGCATTCTGCTGTCTTTCAGTGTCTCTTGCCCGTCAAAATCAACGGCTTTTAACATGATTTGGCGGTTATAACGCAGCGTTTCCTGATAAGTTAGCTCACTCATGTTCCATGCCTTTTAGTTTAATGTGGCGTCAAAGGGTTCAATAGTCACGCGTTCGCCGCTCGCTACGTTGCCACGTTCGCGCTCTAAAACGATAAAACAGTTGCTGGCAACAAACGCACTGAACAAATGTGAGCCTTGAAAACCAACGGCTCGTACTTCGATTTGTCCATCCGCATTGACATGGTAAAATCCACGCTGAAAATCCAAACGTCCGACCGCTTTTTTTAACGGTGCACTGTTGATGGCTTGCAGTTGAATCGGCTTTTGCCACTGGCTGAAACCGCTTAAACGGGCAAGCAGGGGTTGAACCAATTGATAAAACGTCACCAGCGCAGAAACCGGATTGCCGGGCAGTCCGCAGAACCAAGCGTTTTCTAATTTACCGAATGCAAACGGTTTACCCGGTTTTATCGCTAATTTCCAGAAGTTGATCTGCCCCAGTTTTTCCAGTACGGTTTTGGTAAAATCAGCTTCACCAACCGAAACGCCGCCGCTGGTAATCACCAAATCCGCTTGTTGCTGTGCCTGGTTGAACTTTTGTTCAAACAGCGCTTCATCGTCAGGTAAAATACCGTAGTCTAAAATTTCACAGCCCCATTTTTGCAGCATTAATTGCACTGCAAAGCGATTGGTGTCATAAATTTGCCCGGCTTTGAGCGGATTGCCGACAGCGACTAATTCATCACCGGTAGAGATCAGTGCCACTTTGACTCGCTTAAATACCCTCAGTTGTTCAATGCCGAGCGAAGCCAGCAACGGCAGTGACAGTGCGGTTAGTTTCGCCCCTTGCTGCAAAACCACTTCGCCACGTTTAACATCTTCACCCACTCGACGGATATTTTGCCCGGTTTTGATTGCAGCTTTGACTTCTGCGTTAAACCGCACTTTGCCGTCGGCATCAATTTCAGCCTGTTCCTGCATAATCACCGCATCACAACCGACCGGAATCATAGCACCCGTCATGATTCTGACCGCGCTTTTTGCGGGTAAATCGGCGTTAAACGGCGTTCCGGCAAAGCTTTTTCCGACAATCGGCAACGGTTGTCCGTCTGCTAAATCCGCAATTCGCACTGCATAGCCATCCATGGCAGAATTGTCAAAACCCGGCACATTAATCGGTGAACAGATATCTTCGGCACAAATACGGTTTTGCGCCGCCATTAATGTCAATATTTCAGTTTGGCTG
>NZ_VDHB01000205.1:0-880 GCF_006227735.1 Testudinibacter sp. 'clade 2' | reverse complement strand
GTTGTTGCGGCAACTGACGGCCCAATGCCACAAACTCGTGAACACATCCTGTTGGGTCGCCAAGTAGGCGTGCCTTACATCATCGTATTCTTAAACAAATGCGACATGGTGGATGACGAAGAGTTATTAGAATTAGTTGAAATGGAAGTGCGTGAACTTCTGTCTCAATATGATTTCCCAGGCGACGACACCCCAATCGTACGCGGTTCTGCGCTGAAAGCGTTGGAAGGCGATGCCGAGTGGGAAGCAAAAATCATCGAATTAGCAGGCCACTTGGATACTTATATCCCAGAACCTGAGCGTGCGATTGACCAACCGTTCCTGTTACCAATCGAAGACGTATTCTCAATCTCCGGTCGTGGTACAGTAGTTACTGGCCGTGTTGAGCGCGGTATCGTGCGTACCGGTGACGAAGTTGAAATCGTCGGTATCAAAGCGACCACCAAAACCACCGTTACCGGTGTTGAAATGTTCCGTAAACTGTTAGACGAAGGTCGTGCAGGGGAGAACATCGGTGCGTTGTTGCGTGGTACAAAACGTGAAGAGATCGAACGTGGTCAAGTATTGGCGAAACCGGGTTCAATCACACCACACACTGATTTCGAATCAGAAGTGTACGTATTGTCTAAAGACGAAGGCGGCCGTCATACTCCGTTCTTCAAAGGCTACCGTCCACAGTTCTATTTCCGTACTACAGACGTAACCGGCACCATCGAGTTACCGGAAGGCGTGGAAATGGTTATGCCTGGCGACAACATCCAAATGGTTGTTAGCCTGATTCACCCAATCGCGATGGATCAAGGCTTACGCTTTGCAATTCGTGAAGGTGGCCGTACAGTAGGTGCGGGTGTTGTAGCGAAAATTATCAAATAATTGCGCT
>NZ_VDHB01000204.1:0-1346 GCF_006227735.1 Testudinibacter sp. 'clade 2' | reverse complement strand
TCGGCTATGAAAGGCGATGAGTATTACTCTGACGATTAGCAATTGCGATGTGGAATAAAACATGAGCTAAAACTCAATTTCCAAATCACTTTCCACTGTACAACAACATAATAAAATCTCATTGGCGGATAAAAATGCCAATGGCGTTTCTGCATAACTCACTTTGCCATTCAGCAACTTCACCCGACATGAGCCACAGTAACCGGAGCGGCACTGGTATTCATGTAAAATTCCGTGATTTTCTAAGGTTTGCAGCAGGGAAGTGCGGTTGTCGTGTTCGACAGTGCGCTGTTGCTGCGGTAGGGTGATTTTATGGATTTTCATTGCGAAACAAAACCGCTCTTTTGTCGTGCGACATTGGATCAATATAACAAAAGAGCAGTATTGAAAAGGGGGTTACAGGTTAAAATCGCCGAAATCGTCAGCGTCGATTTTGGAATCGATTTGCCCAACCAGATAGGAGCTGACTTCCACTTCTTGTGGCGCGACCTGTACGTTGTCAGACACCAGCCAAGCGTTAATCCACGGAATCGGGTTGGAACGGGCTTGGAACGGGAGTGGTAAACCGACTGCCTGCATCCGGATATTGGTGATGTATTCGACGTATTGGCACAGAATATCTTTGTTCAAGCCGATCATTGAGCCGTCTTTGAACAAGTAATCCGCCCACTCTTTCTCTTGTTCTGCCGCTGCCACGAACAGATCATAAGCCTCTTGTTTGCACTCTTCGATGATTTCACCCATTTCCGGATCGTCTTGTCCCGATGCCATAATGTTTAAAATATGCTGGGTGCCGGTCAAATGCAGGGCTTCGTCACGGGCGATAAATTTGATGATTTTGGCATTGCCTTCCATCAGGTTGCGCTCGGCAAAGGCAAACGAACAGGCGAACGAAACATAAAAACGAATTGCTTCCAGCGCATTGACGCTCATCAGGCACAGATACAGTTGCTTTTTCAAACTGCGTAAACTGACCACGCATTCTTTGCCGTCCACGGTGTAAGTGCCGGCACCGTACAGGGTGTAAAGCTGGGTATCACGGATAAAGTCATCGTAATAGATAGAGATGTCTTTGGCGCGTTTGATGATCTCTTCGTTGGTGACGATATCATCGAATACCACCGACGGATCGTTGACGATATTACGGATAATATGGGTATAAGAACGTGAATGAATCGTTTCTGAAAACGTCCATGTTTCAATCCAGGTTTCCAATTCCGGCAACGAAACTACCGGCAGCAAAGCTACGTTCGGGCTGCGACCTTGAATTGAGTCCAACAGGGTTTGATATTTTAAGTTGCTGATAAAAATATGTTTTTCATGTTCAGGCAAGGCTTGATAGTCGA
>NZ_VDHB01000203.1:0-1483 GCF_006227735.1 Testudinibacter sp. 'clade 2' | reverse complement strand
TAGAAGCAGAAGCCAAAGCCGCTGCCGAAATCGCTGCGCAAGCTGCTGCTGATGCCGCAGAAAAAGAGCTTCTTGCCGCAAAAGCCAAGGCTGAGGCACAAGCCGCAGCAATTGCTGCTGCCGAGGCGGCTGAAAAAGCCCGCTTAGAAGCTGCTGCCCAAGCAGAAGCCGCTGCACAGCAAAATACACAGCACAATTGGATTAGCCAAGAAGCGAATATTGCATTGTCATCTCAAGCGGCCAACATCAGCCAATTAAACAAAAATCAAACATTGTTGAATCAATACGTTAATCGATTAACACCGGATAACAGCGGGTTATGGAGCAATGTTGATCGTGAGCGCATGAACTACCACAGCGACAACTACCGTCACTACAAACAAGATCTCTACAGTCAACAACTTGGTGTTGATAAAGCCATTAACTTTGATGGCGGTGACTGGTTGGTTGGTTTAGCGTTCGGACACAGCAATGCGCATAATCAATTTGCTGAGAATCAAAGTGGTAAAACCAGCAACCATAGCCTAAGCTTATATAATAAAGTGATTTTAGACAATCAATTGTACCTCAGTACCGTGATCAGCTATAACCGCTTAAAAACGACGTTGAACGCATTTGATCAAGATGTCAAACAACACGCTTGGGTCACCTCCGTTGCTCTTGGTAAGCGCTGGCAGTTTGGTACTATCGGAGTACAACCATCGGTTGATATCACTTACTACCGTTTAGGCAGCATGGATTATCGTATCAACAACGTCGCGATACAGCAGCAAACGCTTAACTTCTGGCAAGCGCATAGCGGTATCATGTTAGATAAGCACTTTGGTTTGTCGCCAAGTGACGGTGTAACGTTATATACCGCACTTTACTACACAGCCAATCTAAACCATAAGGCGCAGTTGCAGGTCAGCAACAGCACATTGAATGCCGCCCTGTTTAAGAACCGCTTAGAAAGTGAAGTCGGTGCTGTATTCCGCTTAGGGAAACAGGTCAATATCACGCTGAAAGGTGGTTATGCCGAAGGTGATGTGATCGAGTCACAATTTAATGCCGGACTTGAATTGAAATATCTTTGGTAACACCAACAAACCCTAAAAACCGCCATGAAAAATCCCTTTTGTGTAAGCAAAAGGGATTTTTTAGACTGCTGACAAAGGTTAAAATACACGATTAATATTGTAAAAGTAGGGGGCGATTATATATCGCCCCGAACCGCACTTTGCATTTTTCCTTTATTGATTAAGTGCTTATGCCGCACTTCGCAAACGGGCGGATATATAATCCGCCCCTACCTTGCCTCATCAAATATCTTTGTCAATAATCTGATGCCGAATGTTACCATTCGGCATTTATTTTTATCCTTTAATCCGATATTTCAGGCATTTCAAGGTGAAATCAGTATCTGGCTAACGCAGTACTTTTTCGCCATATTCATACACCTGTTGCAATAACGCCAGTTTTTCAGGATTATTTTGGTGCTGTT
>NZ_VDHB01000202.1:0-8347 GCF_006227735.1 Testudinibacter sp. 'clade 2' | reverse complement strand
AAGATGTAAAATGGGAATGATAAAAATATAGCTACAATTAGAGAAGAAATGCTTATTAATATAAAAAATGGAAGTGAAGTAAATAGTTCAATAAATAAAGATATTTGATTTATTTGATTGAGATAGACATAAAAGAATAATCCACCAAAAACAATAAATGTGATATTTAGTGTAAGAATTATCTCAGAGAGAGAGCTTTTCTTACAAAAGGAAGACTTTTTTTAAAGTTTTTTTATTTTCGAGATTCATAATATTTGTACTTACAGTAATAAAGTGTGATAGCTTTGACTATCACACCTGTTTTTAGTTAATCGCTACCCCAACACAACCCTCGCATTCCTAAACAATCGCATCCAAGCCCCATCTTCGCTCCAATCCTCTGGATACCAAGAGTTGCTCACTGCTCTGAACACACGTTCCGGGTGTGGCATCATGATGGCGACGCGTCCGTTGCGGTTGCTAAGGGCGGTGATGCCGTCTACTGAGCCGTTCGGGTTGGCTGGGTAGGTTTCGGTTGGTTGCAGGTTGTTGTCGATATATTGTGCGATGATCAGGTTTTGTTCACGCAACTGTGCCAATTGCTGATCGTTTTTGAATTCAACCCGACCTTCGCCGTGGGAAACGGCGATTGGCATATGTGAGCCTGCCATGCCGTTGAACCACAACGAATTGCTGTCGTTGATTCGTACCAACGCTGCACGGGCTTCAAAACGTTCGGAGGTGTTGCGCACAAAGCGTGGCCAGGCCTCGGTGCCGGGAATGATTTCCGCCAAGTTGGAGATCATCTGGCAACCGTTACATACGCCTAAACTTAAGGTATCTTCACGTTGGAAGAAGGCTTCGAATTGATCGCGAAGTGCGGTATTGAATAGGATCGATTTCGCCCAACCGCCGCCAGCGCCTAGCACGTCGCCGTAGGAGAAGCCGCCGCAAGCGACTAAGGCGTTGAATGTATCCAGTGTGATACGTCCATTCATCAGGTCGCTCATATGGACGTCAATCGCATCAAATCCGGCACGGTCAAACGCCGCCGCCATTTCCACATGGCTGTTGACACCTTGTTCGCGCAGCACCGCAATACGAGGTTTTACGCCTGTGGCGATATACGGTGCGGCGATGTCGTCATTTGGATCGTAACTTAATTTTGCCGATAAACCTTTATTGCTCGGATCTTTCTTGGTGGCAAATTCTTGATCGGCGCAAGTCGGGTTGTCACGCAGGCGTTGCATTTGATGGGTCAGTTCCGCCCAGATACCACGCAGTTCAGAACGTTTTTCATTTAACTTTTCGGTACCGGCAAAGCGGATAATAAATTCATCATTTTGGGTGACTGTGCCGATATCGTGAGTTAACTCAGCTAAATTATGTGCTGCAAGCACCGCTCTTACCGCATTGAGATCGTTTTCGGCAATCTGAATGACAGCGCCCAGCTCCTCATTGAATAAAATACCGAAATCGCTGATTTGTCTTTCAAGATCGGCATCTAAAGCCCCCAATTCGACAGCCCAGCCTTTGCTGCTATCAAATAAACCGGTGATATCAGCGTTGATTCCACAATGACCGGCAAATGCCATTTCAGCAAGCGTTGTGATTAAACCGCCGTCGGAACGGTCGTGGTAAGCCAATAATTTATCATCGGCAACCAGTTGTTGAATGGCGTCATAGAAGCCTTTTAGTTTGGCAGAATCAACCACATCTGCCGGTTTGTCGCCCAGTTGTTTATACACTTGCGCAAGTGCGGTTGCGCCAAGGCGGTTGTTGCCTTCGCCTAAGTCGATCAGCAGCAGGCGACTGTCTCCTTTGCCGGTGCGCAATTGCGGGGTGACGGTTTTGCGCACGTCTTCTACTCGTGCAAAAGCGCTGATGACTAATGATAACGGCGCAGTCACCTGTTTATTTTCGCCGTTTTCCTGCCAAGTGGTTTTCATTGACATTGAATCTTTGCCGACCGGAATGGTTAAGCCCAATGCAGGGCAAAGTTCTTCGCCGACTGCTTTCACCGCCGCATATAAACCGGCGTCTTCGCCTTTGTGCCCGGCAGCTGACATCCAGTTGGCGGAGAGTTTAATCCGTTTGATGTCACCGATTTGGGTGGCGGCGATATTGGTGATCGATTCAGCAACCGCCATGCGCGCCGAAGCGGCGAAGTCTAACAATGCAATCGGCGCACGTTCGCCGATAGACATCGCTTCGCCGTAATAACTATCGAAGCTGGTGGTGGTAACAGCACAATCGGCAACCGGAATCTGCCACGGCCCGACCATCTGATCGCGCGCTACCATACCGGTGACGCTACGGTCACCGATGGTGATTAAGAAGGTTTTTTCTGCTACCACCGGCAAGCGTAACACACGCTGCAAGGCTTGTTTGACATCAATTGTTTCGGTATTTAACGGCGGATTATTCACTACCGCACTTTGCACGTCACGAGTCATTTTCGGTGGTTTGCCAAGCAGTACGTTCAGCGGCATATCAATCGGTTTGTTGTTGAAATGGCTATCGTTCAGGGTCAAGTGCGGTTCAGCCACCGCTTCGCCGATCTCCGCATAAGGTGCGCGTTCACGTTGACACAGTTGTTCAAACAGCGGCAGTTGATCCGCTGCCACCGCTAACACATAGCGCTCTTGCGATTCGTTACACCAAATTTCCAACGGACTCATGCCCGGCTCGTCGCTCAGGATGTTGCGCAGCTCAAAGTTGCCGCCACGTCCACCGTCATTGACTAATTCCGGCATCGCATTGGAGAGACCGCCGGCACCGACATCGTGGATAAACAGAATCGGGTTGTCGTCGCCCAACTGCCAGCAGCGGTCGATCACTTCCTGACAACGGCGTTCCATTTCCGGATTGTCGCGTTGCACCGAGGCAAAATCTAAGTCTTCTTTCGATTTGCCGGAGGTCATCGAGGAAGCTGCACCGCCGCCTAAGCCGATATTCATTGCCGGGCCGCCAAGTACGATCAGTTTTGCCCCGACCGGAATCTCACCTTTTTGTACATGTTCGTCACGGATGTTACCGATCCCGCCCGCCAGCATAATCGGTTTGTGATAACCGCGCACTTCCACCCCGTTGAAGCTGTTGACTTTCTCTTCGTAAGTACGGAAATAGCCTAATAGAGCAGGGCGACCAAATTCATTGTTAAACGCTGCGCCGCCGAGTGGGGCTTCCAGCATAATATCCAATGCTGAGGCGATACGATTCGGTTTGCTTAACGGATTCTCCCAGGGTTGTTCGAAGTTGGGTACGAGCAAGTTGGAAACCGAGAAACCGACTAAACCAGCTTTGGGTTTTGCACCGCGTCCGGTTGCGCCTTCGTCACGGATTTCACCGCCGGAACCGGTTGCTGCCCCCGGGAACGGAGAAATCGCTGTCGGGTGGTTGTGGGTTTCCACTTTCATTAAAATATGTGCATCTTCTTGATGATAACGGTATTTGCCGTCGCTGTCGGCAAAGAAACGTCCAACTTTCGAGCCTTCCATCACCGCCGCATTGTCTTTATAGGCTGACAACACAAAGTCAGGGGTTTGCTCAAAGGTATTTTTAATCATCTTAAACAACGATTTCGGCTGTTTCTCGCCGTCGATCACCCAGTCGGCGTTAAAAATTTTGTGCCGGCAATGTTCGGAGTTCGCTTGGGCAAACATGTACAGCTCAATATCGACCGGATTGCGTTTGAGTTGGGTAAATTGCGCTAATAAATAGTCGATTTCATCTTCCGCCAGTGCCAAACCTAAATTGAGGTTGGCTTGCTCCAGTGCGGTTCTGCCGTGTTGCAGAATATCCACGGTGGTGAAGGGTTTCGGTGCGGCGTGGCTGAACAGGGCTTGGGCGTCTTGCGGGGTTTCGATTACCGTTTCGAGCATACGGTCGTGTAAAAGTGCGGTCAGGGTTTGGGTTTGTTGTTCGGTGAGTGGGGAAGTGGTTTGAAGATAATAGGCTAGACCGCGTTCGATGCGTTTGACTTTCGCTAATCCGGAGTTATGCGCAATATCACTGGCTTTCGATGACCAAGAGGAGATAGTGCCGATACGTGGGATCACGATAAAACAACTGCCGCTCGGTTCATGTTCCGCCAAGGTCGGCCCGTAATGCAGCAACTGCTCTAACTGCTCGGTTTCCGTTGGCGTCAGTGCCTGCGTTAAATCGGCAAAGTGCAGATATTCGGCATAGCACTCGCTGACGGGCAGTTCAGCTTGGCGAAATTGGGTCATTAATTGGTGTAAGCGGAAATCAGAAAGAGCGGGAGAGCCGCGGAAAATTTGCATCATCATCTTTTACCGTAAATTGTTGAGAAAAAGTTGTGGGAGGATAACAATCGTTGAAAAAAACAACAATTGTCAGCAACAGGGACATTATAAAGTAAACTGCGGTGTAACGGAAACTTTTGCGTCCTTTTCATCGCGAGGTCAGTTGGTTTTTGCTGAAAGAGCGGTTAGAATGCGCTATCTTCAAAAATAGTGAACAGGGCGTTGAGTTGAAAGGACTACTATTACGGGCGGTTTTTGCAATCGGTCTATTGTTATGGGCAATAGATATGATTTTTCCGTGGCAGAAAATGATGTCGGAAGAGAAAAATCATTATGTAACCGTATTGGAAAAAGGCGAGTTGGTGGTCGGCACAGTCAATAATCCGGTTTATTATTTTATCGGTAACGATGAAGCGCAAGGCTTGGAATATGAATTGAGCACTGCATTTGCCGAGTATTTGGGAGTGCGATTGAAAGTGGTCAGCCTTGATAACAGCAGCCAATTGTTTGACGCCTTAAAGCGCGGTCAAATTGATATGGCGGCGGCCGGCTTGCGTTACGAAAATGAAAAAAACGAGCAATTTCAGACCGGGCCGGGCTACACATCCGCCTCGTGGCAGTTGGTGTATCGTATGGGTGAAAAGCGCCCGAAAACTTTTACTGATGCTGACAGCACAATCCTTATTCCGTTTAATCTAGAGCTGATTAATCTGTTGACACAAGCCAAACAGATGTTTCCCAACCTGCATTGGCAAGTAGAGCAAAATTTGACGCAGGAAGAGATTTTGTTGATGGTGGCAGAGGGGAGGCAGGATTATGCCATTGCCAGTTCGATTGATATTGCCTCGGCGCAGCAGATTAAGCCACAGTTGAACGTTGCTTTTGATGTCAGCGAAGAGTCCAGTGTACATTGGTATTTTTCAAAAAATACCTATAATGAATTGCAGGCAGCGTCACTGGAATTTATGCACAGTGCATTGGAAACCGGTTTAGTCGCTCGTTTGGAAGAGAAATATTTTAACCATATGCACAACTTTGATTATGTTGATGCCCGCACTTATTTAGATGCAATTGAAAATGTATTGCCGAAATACATCGACTATTTCAAGCGCTATAGTGGCGAGTTGGAGTGGCATACTTTGGCGGCGATTGCTTACCAAGAGTCCCATTGGAATGAAGCCGCAACGTCACCGACCGGTGTGCGTGGCATCATGATGCTGACTAAGGATACCGCAGAACGAATGAAAGTACAGGACAGAACTGATCCGGAGCAAAGCATTCGCGGCGGCGCCGAATATTTGCATTTGCTGATGCGGCAGATTCCAAATACTGTTCATCAGGACGATAAAATCTGGTATGCACTGGCGGCATATAATATGGGATTGGGACATTTATTGGATGCGCGCCGTTTGACCAAAGAACTGGGCGGCAATCCGGACAACTGGTTGGATGTAAAAAATAATTTACCGCTGTTGGCGGAAAAACGCTACTATTCCAAATTGAAATATGGTTATGCGCGCGGCTATGAAGCCCATGCCTATGTAGAAAATATCCGCCGCTATATGAACAGCATCAGCAAACATTACCGCTTAAAAGAGATTGAAAAAGCCATCGACCGCAAACTGACACCGGCTGAAACCGGCAGCAATACGACGGATCAATATTTAATCCAGCATGGCTAATAAAATCGATAACAGAAGAATAGAACGGAGTGTAACAGGAGAGCAGAATGAGAAGATCCCGTGTATTTTTTAAACCGAAAAAATCGCTTTCATTACAAAATAATCATCGTCGTTTGCTGCGCCTGCGTCGCCGTAAAAGAATTAAAGCACGGATTGAAGAGCGACACTGGTTTCAGTTTTTAGTCGAACAGCAGTGAAAACCGCACTTTTTGCCGATCTATTGTTGATTTTACCCGGCAGCTGAAACTGCCGGGTTTTGTTTGTGATAGTTTATAAACTTAATAAATCGCGATTTTTTTCCAATGTCGCCTTGCCAATTCCGGAAACATCGGATAGTTGATCAATACTGATAAAATTGCCGTTTTTCTCACGGTATTCCACGATCGCTTGCGCTTTTTTCGCCCCGATACCGAGCAGACCTTTTTCCAATTCTTGAGCGCTGGCGGTATTCAAATTGATACGCTCTGTTACTATTTGGGCTTGGGCTTGTTCGGTGGCAGTTTCAGTCGCTGGGATTGCCGCAGTTTGTTGAGCAGACAGCGGCAGGGCAGTAAAAGCGCCTAAAAATGCCAGAGCAGACCATTTGCGAAAGTTTGATTTTAACTTAGACATAGTGTTTCCTTTATACAGTTTTTGCTTGAGATAAATGAAATAAAAAAACGCTGCCGAATCAAATCGACAGCGCCACTATGCCCATATTTTGCTTGCGATTCGAATCCGAGCCTTAAATCTCCCGATCCGGATCGCAAAATGGGTAAAAAATACGGCTGAAACTTAAATGACTATAGTTAAATGACTATAGTTAAATGACTATAGTTAAATGACCATAAAAACAAAGTGCGGTCAGCTCACCGCCTTAATTCGCAATTCGCGTGGTACTTCAAATACCGTATTTTCCTCACAACCCTCTAAATCCTCGACACTGGTTGCTCCCAGCTCGCGTAAACGACTGACCACCGATTGCACTAAAACCTCCGGCGCAGAAGCGCCAGCGGTAATGCCGATCACCTTAACTGCGTTTAACCAATTCGGATCAATATCATCGGCATCATCAATCAACTTGGCGACAACGCCCATGCGTGATGCCAATTCTGCCAAGCGGTTGGAATTAGAGGAGTTTTTAGAACCGACCACAATCACTAAATCTGACTGCTTCGCCAGCTCGGCAACCGCATTTTGACGGTTGGTGGTGGCGTAACAAATATCGTTTTTACGCGGACCTTGAATGGCCGGATATTTCTCTTTTAAGTTTTCAATAATTGAACTGGTATCGTTAATAGACAATGTGGTTTGGGTCATAAATGTCAAGTCGTCAGCTTGGCTGAGTGGCAGATTGGCAATATCTTCTACTGACTCAACCAAATAAATGCCGCCGTCTTGATTATCATATTGCCCCATCGTACCTTCTACTTCCGGGTGTCCTTGATGTCCGATCAGAATTGCTTTAGTACCTTTGCGACTGGCGCGCGCCACTTGCATATGCACTTTGGTCACCAGCGGGCAAGTGGCGTCAAATACTTTCAGATTACGGCTTTTCGCATCTTGCCGCACTTGTTGCGAAACCCCATGCGCCGAGAAAATCACAATCGCCCCGTTCGGCACTTCGTCCAGCTCTTCCACAAACACGGCGCCACGTTCGCGCAAGCCGTTGACCACAAAACGGTTATGCACCACTTCGTGGCGCACATAGATCGGCGCACCGTGAATTTCCAATGCCAGTTCGACAATGCTAATCGCACGATCAACCCCGGCACAGAAACCGCGTGGATTGGCTAAAATAATTTTCATCTTAATCACTCACTCTGACTGTTTTTCTTTTCCGGATTGACAAAGTAATCCAGAATCAGCAAACCGGCACCAATTGAAATACTGACATCGGCGATGTTAAATACCGGAAAATGGTAATTTTCCCAGTAAACATGTAAAAAATCCACCACAAACCCATGATAAGTGCGGTCAACCATATTGGCTAAAGCGCCGCCGATAATCAACGCATAGCCACAATTCATCAATTTTTTGCTGGCATTGTTGCGGTATAGCCAATAGATGAGTAACGCTGAAATACCGAGGGCTAAAACGATAAAAAAGTATTTCTGCCAACCGCCATGATCCGCCAAAAAACTGAACGCCGCACCGTAGTTGCGCACATAAGTAAAATTAAAAACCGGCAGAATATTAATGCTTTCATACAGTTGAAAGTTGTTTACTACAATCCATTTGCTGAATAGGTCAACGACAAAAATAACCGCACTTAGCCAAAGGAAAGCGAGTCCGGTTCGAGGTTTATTCATTTTGATATTTTCCAAGTAAAAGTGGTTATGCCAATATATTAGTTTTAACGCTTTAAAAATTCGAACTATACCGAAAAATGTTTTTAAAGTCTAAAGTCACATTTATTTTTAGTGTAAAAAATATGAT
>NZ_VDHB01000201.1:0-1323 GCF_006227735.1 Testudinibacter sp. 'clade 2' | reverse complement strand
AGTATCAAGAGCGGTTGGAAGCGGCGCAGGTGATTGGCGATATTGCGAAGAATGCGGTGAATCTGGCGACCTATGAAGAGCGCACCGAATCTGCCAAGTTGAAAGACCGGGCGAAGGATGCGGAGAAGGCAGGGAACCGGGTTTTAGCCGCAGATTTATCCGGACAGGCTGCAGCATTAGATAAAAAAATCGATGCACAGTTTGGTATAGGCTCGACAAACGGGCAAGCAATCGCTGCGGTGACGGCGGTGCTACAAGGTTTGGCGGTGCAGGACAGGCGATTGCCGGTGGATTGTCACCGTATGTGAATAGCCAAATCAAAGCACTGACCGGAGATAACACCGAAGCCAACATCGTTGCCCATGCGTTATGGGGCGCGATTGAGGCACAAGCAAGCGGCAACAGCGCTTTAGCCGGCGCAACTGCGGCAGCGAGTGGTGAAGTGGCAGCCGCGTTTTTAACTAAACAGCTTTACGGCAAAGCGCCGAAAGACCTGACGGCGAGTGAGAAGGAAACGATTTCGGGTTTAAGCCAAATTGTGGGGGCGCTGAGTAGTGTTGCGGTGGCGAATAACAGCAGTGACGGTTACCGTGGTGCGGAAGTAGCGGAAAGTGCGGTTGAGAATAATTATTTAACTGAAGTAGAGGCGAAAAATTTTATAGAGGAATATCAAGATGCGAGAACAAAAGAGGATAAAAGAAATGTTTTAATTAAATATACATTATTATCAAAAGAAAATGATAAAAATTTTGATGAAATATGTTCCATTGATCCTGTAGGATGTATTAATTTAATCGATCAAGCAAAAGTAGGTAGTGATGTTTTGACTAATAACCAAAACGACTTTGGATTATCCTCTTATTTCTCTACTATTTTGAATTCAAACTATCGAGCAGAAAATAATAAAGAATGGTCTAGCCCTCATATTTTTGATTTGATACCGGATAAAATTAATCGTGTACAGCCCGATCAAGAATTGGCTAATAAGTTAGCAAAGGGGATTTCAGAGAGAGTAATTCCACTTACTAAGAAAAGTGCCGATCTATTGTATCAGCTTAATACAGATGAGAGGTTGGCTGTATATTATGATCCTTCAAAAATAGAGGTGATTGGTTTCCCAAAAGATAATCCTAAAAAAATATCTGGAAGAGTTAAATATACTGATTGGGTAAATTGGTCTGTTTTTGGTAGTGTTCTGATTAATAAAAGAGAAAATGGTTCATATCATATTTATGATGATAAATACGATTTTAATATAATAGAGAATAATCATCCTAAAGTTATATTGAGAAATATAGAGACTTATCTTGGAGAGCCTAAAGG
>NZ_VDHB01000200.1:0-501 GCF_006227735.1 Testudinibacter sp. 'clade 2' | reverse complement strand
TGACGGCGGTGCTACAAGGCTTGGCGGGCGGCAATGCAGGACAGGCGATTGCCGGTGGATTGTCACCATATGTGAACAGCCAAATCAAAGCACTGACCGGAGATAACACCGAAGCCAACATCGTTGCCCATGCGTTATGGGGTGCGATTGAGGCACAAGCAAGCGGCAACAGCGCTTTAGCCGGGGCAACAGCTGCTGCGAGCGGTGAAGTCGCAGCCGCATTTTTAACTGAACAGCTGTACGGCAAAGCGCCGCAAGACCTGACGGCGAGTGAGAAAGAAACGATTTCGGGTTTAAGCCAAATTGTCGGCGCATTGAGCAGTGTTGCGGTGGCGAATAACAGCAGTGACGGTTACCGTGGTGCGGAAGTAGCGAAAAGTGCGGTTGAGAATAATGCGCTTTTAAATCTAAAAGGTGAATCCTATTTAAGAACTGAAAAAGAAAAAGCATTAGTTCAATTACTAAAAGAAAATGGTGTTAAAACAACCGAAGATTTTGTTG
>NZ_VDHB01000020.1:0-35737 GCF_006227735.1 Testudinibacter sp. 'clade 2' | reverse complement strand
AAGATCAACAGCCCCTAAAAACCGCACTTCGACTTATTTCACCGTCTGCGCAAAACGAGACAACAACTGATTACCGTCTTTTTCTATTACACTCAACGCCTGATCAACCGTGGTGGCACCGGTGAAGACTTTGGTCACTTCGCTACGGATCACTTCACGAATTTGTGGATAGAACCCCAAACGGTAGCCTTTGGTCCACTCACCGCTCGGCAGATTCAACTGCAAAATACCGGTTTCTGCCGCCGGTTCCTGCTGATAATAGCCTTCCGCTTTCACTTTTTCATAAGCGGCAGTGGTAATTGGCACATAACCGGTCTCTTTATGCCAATCCGCCTGTGTTTGCGGCAAGCTCAGGAATTTAAAGAAATCGGTAGTACAAGCATTTTGCGCCTTGGCTTTGCCTGCAAACGCAAACAACGCCGCACCGCCGATAAAGGTGTGATATTCCTGACCTTTGGTGATTGAATCCCAATACGGCAGATAGGTCGTGCCAAATTCAAAATCCGCTTGTGATTTGATTCCGCCGAAAGAACCGCTGGAGCCTAACCACATCGCGACTTCACCTTTCTCAAACGGGGTTTGGTTATCGCCCCAGCCTTCGCCGTAGTAGCCATAGTAGCCTTTGTCTTTCCACTCTTTGAATTTGCTTAACTGCATTTTCATTTCAGGATTATTGTAATTCAATTTGGTTGCTGGACCGTCGAAACCGTTATTCAGATCCGCTAATGGCAGATTGTTACGTGAATGGAAACTTTCGAACAAAATCCACGGCGAATGGGATTGCGAAAGTGCGGTATAACCGGCTTGTTTTAACTTCTCGGCAATCGCTTCAAACGCTTCCCAGGTTTTTGGCGGCTGTACCCCGGCTTTTTCCAATGCGGCTTTGTTGTAATACAAAATCGCTGCCGAAGAGTTGAACGGCATACCAATCATTTTGCCCTGACTGTCGGCATAGAAATTGCGCACGCCCGGCAGATAATCGTTTTTATCAAATTCAACGCCGCTTTCAGCAAATAGATCAGCCACCGGAATCAAAGCCCCTTTAGCATTGATGATTGTCGCTGAACCGGCATCATAAACTTGAATGATATTCGGTGCTTGTTTAGCTCGGAATGCGGCGATGCCGGCGGTTAACAGTTCTTCGTAGCTGCCTTTATAAATCGGATCGATTTTGCACTGGTTTTGTGAAGCATTGTAGCCTGCTGCCATCTTATTGACTGTTTCCCCAAGCTGTCCGCCCATGGCATGCCACCAAGTGACAGTCGTGGCATTAGTTGCGGCACTGGCAGAAAAAGAGACGGTTGCGCTGGCAAGTGCGGTAAGCAAAATTGATTTTTTTAACATAAACAATCCTTTTATGAATGGTATGCGAAATAACGTTGACTCAAGATTGAGCGAGGTTACTCTAACAAAGAATTGTTACATTTTTATGACTGTCAAAATTTGGCTAACCGCATACCATCTGCATAATTTAAATTACATATCATCACATCTAGCAACATATCTTTTGATAAACACCAGATGAAAAAACACATATCACTACATATCAATACATATATTAAAATATCTTGTGATAATGTCTCACCGATCACAATAAATCTTCAGGCATATCGATACATATTAATGAATATCTTTAAATACTTTGCTACTATGGCGTGGGTCATTAATTAAGCTAAAATACATACCTTAAAATATTTAAGGCAGGATTATTCTATGGATGCAATCAAAAATCCTTTTGTTCCCGGCGCAGGCACATCACCGCCAGAACTTGCGGGGCGTGAAACCATTATTGAAACGGCAACCGTCAGTATCAAACGGGCAAGCCTGGGCAATCAAAGTCGATCGCAAATGCTGCTGGGTTTGCGTGGTGTAGGGAAAACGGTATTACTCAACCATTTAGATGATATTGCACAACAAAACCAGCACATTACCAGCTTTATTGAAGCCAATGAAAATATTAATTTAATTGAAGTGCTTCAATCTGAAATCCAGCAAGTTCTGAAAAAATTATCCCGAATTGAAGCAATTAAAGACAAAGCCATGCGTGGTTTTTCCGTGCTTAAATCATTTTTATCGAATTTTAATTTTGAAATTAGTGGAATCTCTATTGAAATCGAACCAGAACTAGGTAGTGCCGACAGCGGCAAACTGGAATCCGATCTTTCTGAACTTTTTGTCATCCTTGGCGAGTTGGCAAAAGAAGGCAAAAAACCGTGGACTATTCTGATTGATGAAGTGCAATACCTGAACAAAACTGACTTAGCGGCGTTTATTGTTGCACTACACAAATGTAATCAAAAAAATCTACCGATTTTATTCTTTGGTGCCGGACTACCACAAGTTGCCGCAATGTCTGGCGATGCAAAATCTTATGCTGAACGACTGTTTAGTTACCCTTCTATCGGTGCATTAACCGAAGCCGAAGCCGCTAAAGCGATCAAAAATCCGATTGAACATTTGGGTGAATCCATTTCTGATAAAGCATTAGCTTTGATTTATCAAAAAACAAAAGGCTATCCTTATTTTCTGCAAGAGTGGGGTTCACAAGTTTGGGATCATGCTATTAGCGGTTCAACAATCTCAAAAACTGATGTTATCAATGCATCGCAACAGGTTTTTGATCATTTAGATCACGGTTTTTTTAGCATCCGCTTGGATCGATTAACGAATGCTGAACGAGATTATGTGATTGCGATGGCATCATTAGGCAATGGCCCTTATAAAACGCCTGAAATTGCCGCTATTCTCGGCAAAAAAAATTCTGCATTGAGTAATGTAAGACAGGGTATTATCAACAAAGGAATGATTTATAGTCCGACTTATGGTGAATTACATTTTACTGTCCCATTGTTTGACGATTTTTTAAGACGAACTTTTGTACAACACCATTTTATTCAAAGAATAATATAACCAATTTGGAGTTGATGTGAAATTATTTCAACGTTTGTTATTCACGGGAAAGATCACCCGTTTGCTACTGCTCGGTTGTGCTGTATTACTGTCAACACTTCCTCTGAAAGCGCTGGCTCAAGGGCAAACCGTTTTACTACGGGTGCAAGGCATCGACAACCCGGAATTGAGCAAGAATGTCCGAATTTATCTATCGCGATTGAGTAATGATGAAGCCGACGGGTCAGAGCGTTACCAGTATTTAGTGCGGCAAACCATTGAAAATGCGTTGCGGGCATTGGGCTATTTCAATAATCAGATTGAGTTTCAACTGCAACCACGCCCGGCGCCGGCAAAAGATCTGCTGTTTGCCAACGTTACTTTGGCAAAACCGGTGAAAAATGCACAACCGGAAATCCAAATTTTAGGCGATGCCGCACAGGATCCGGAATTTATCAAACTGAATCAAACCTTGCCCGCCGTGGGCTCGGTGCTAAATCAAGGCAGCTATGACGCCTACAAATCCGGTCTGCAAAATTTAGCCGCCAAACGGGGCTATTTTGATGCGGATTTTGTGTTGTCGCAGTTACTCGTCAGCCCCGACGAACACAAAGCGGTGTGGCATATCGTGTTCAACAGTGGTGAACGCTACCGCTACGGCGATATCCATTTTTCCCATTCGCAAATTCGTGAAGATTATCTGCGTAACATGTTGTCGATTGAACGTGGTGAGCCTTATCTGATTAATGATCTTTCCACCTTGACGGCCAACTACACCGCCAGCAATTGGTTTAGTTCGGTATTGCTGGAACCGCACTTGGATGCGGCTGCCAAGCAGGTTGATTTAGGCGTACTGCTACGGCCGAAAAAGAAAAACAGCATTGAATTGGGGATCGGCTACTCCACCGATGTGGGTCCACGTTTACAAATCGGCTGGAGCAAACCTTGGATCAACAGCCGTGGCCACAGCTTCCGCAGCAACTTGTATCTGTCGGCACCACAACAAACGGTTGAAGCCACTTATCGCATTCCATTGCTATCCAACCCGATGAATTATTATTACGAGTTTTCCGGCGGGATGGAACGGGAAAACAACAATGACACCGAATCCAGCACCATTACGCTCGCCGGTTTGCGCTATTGGAATCACAGCAGTGGCTGGCAATATTTCGCCGGTTTGCGGGCTCGTTATGACGACTTCACCCAAGCGGATATTTCGCACAAAACCCTGTTATTGTACCCAACCGTCGGTTTCAACCGCACTCGGTTGCGTGGCGGCATGTTCCCGACATGGGGCGATGCACAGAATCTGACGTTTAATATCGGGCGCAAAATGTGGGGCTCCGATGTGGACTTTTTCAGCGTTCGCGCCTCCTCCGCCTGGATTCGCACCTATCAGACCAACCACCGCTTCCTGACCCGGTTTGAAATCGGCTATCTGAATACCAATGAGTTGGAACGTATTCCACCCGCATTACGCTATTTTGCCGGTGGCGATCGCAGCATTCGTGGTTACGGCTATAAAAAAGTGTCACCGAAAGATGACGCAGGCAAGTTGATTGGTGCTTCACGCATGGCGATCGCCAATTTTGAATATCAATATCAAGTCTACTCCGACTGGTGGGCAGCGGTATTTTATGATACCGGCTTGGCGGCGGATAGTTTTTCCAGCGCCGAATTGCGCTCCGGTGCCGGCGTCGGTGTACGTTGGGCATCGCCGATCGGCGCGGTCAAATTTGATATTGCCACCCCGATTCGTGATAAAGACAACAGCAAAAATATCCAATTTTACATCGGCTTAGGAACGGAGTTGTAATGAACACAAAACATCACCCGACACAACAGCCCGAACAGCAAGCTGATCAGGCAATAGAAAAAACAACCCCCGATCACGCCGAAGCCAGCACAGCGCCGACTAAACGCAAAAAGTGCGGTTGGCGCAAGTGGCTGTGCGCCATCCTTGGCTTATTGTTGCTGTTAGTGCTGGGATTAATGGCCTTATTGAGCAGCGGTTACGGTCAACGTGGCTTGTTAAAACTGGCAGACAACTGGTTGGACGAACTGAAAATCGAACAAGTCAGCGGCAATTTAAGCGATGGCTTGCTGCTGCACAATCTGGTATATCACAGTCAAGGCATCTCAGTTTCGGTGGCGCAAGCACGTGCACAGTTGCAATTTTCTTGTCTGTGGCAACGCCGGTTGTGCCTTGATGATGTCAGTCTGCAACAGGTCAATGTGGGGGTGGATACCGCACTTTTGCCGCCATCCGACGAAAACCAGCCCGCGTCTGGCGAAATGCGGCGTATCACATTGCCGCTTGAGATTGAAGTGAACAATGTCAGCCTGACTGAAGTCAACACCCAAGTTGACAACATGCACGTGGCATTAAAGCACTTTCAAACCGCACTTTCGTTAAATAATCAGCAAGGGTTGACCATTCAACCGACTGAAATCCAACAGTTGCTGGTCACGATGTCAGGAGACAAAACGCAACAAGCAACACCTGAAACCACTCAAGCCGAAAACAGCACAGCACCGATTGACTGGCAAGCGCTGCAACAGCAACTTGCCAACCCCTTGTTGGGCAAATTACAACAAGTGATTCTGCCATTTGATATTCATCTGTTGGGGCTGCATGGTCGAGATTGGCACTACAGTGAACAATACAGCGAGCAGCGTGAAAACGGATTAAACATCGCCATTCCGACTGTCGATCTGTTGGCAGATGCCAGCGGTGAGCAAGTGCAACTGCAACAACTGAAAATCAACAGCGATCTGCTCGACCTCAATGGGCAAGGTTCGATCACTTTGGCACAGGATTTTCCGCTGAATGTCCAAATTGATGCAGATATTTATCCATTGCTGCAAAACGAAGTGTTGTTGCTACCACAAAGTGCGGTTAAGCTGCGCTTAGACGGCGCATTAAAACAAACCGCTGTATTACAGCTTGAAACCCAAGGCGCAGCTGATCTGCAACTCGATGGGCAATTTCAACTGAATCAAGCTAACAACCCGTTTCAAATCCATCTGACCAGCCCGCTGTTCCGCTATCCGTTTACGACGGCTGAACAAACAGCGGACGCAACACCACCGCAAGTGCGGTTACAAAATCTGGATTTACAGCTGCACGGCGATTTAGCGCAATACCAAATTGCACTATCCGCACAAGCCGACGGGCAGGATATTCCACCAGCCAATCTGCAGTTGCACGCACAGGGTACGATTGCTGATCTGGAGATTCAGCAACTGTTGGTCGAAGCGTTGCAAGGCAAGCTGGATTTACAGGGTAAACTGGCATGGCGTAACGGTGTCGAGTGGCAAAGTGCGGTCAAACTGGACGGCATCGACACCCGCGATTATCTGCCGGAATGGAAGGCGCTATTGAACGGCGGACTGCAAACACAAGGTGCGGTCAACGGCGAGCAGTGGCAAGTTGAGTTGAGCGAGATGGCGATTGACGGACGTTTGAATAATCAAACATTGCAATTGCGCGGCAACCTGCAAAGCCGTAACGAGCAATTGCTGAATGCGGATCAGCTGAAGCTAGTCTATGGCAACAATACCATTCTGCTGAACGGTCATTTTGACCAACAATCCAACCTGCAAGCCGATATTGATGCGCCGAATCTGGCAGGGCTGTTACCACAATTATCGGCTTCGTTAAACGGCCGCATCAACCTTCAGGGCAGTGTGCAAAAACCGTCTGCGGACATTGATCTGGTCAGCAAAAATATTGATTATCAGGACTTCCAGCTGCGCAATTTGAGTGTCAAAGGCAAAATTGATATGGACGAAATGATTGCCGGTGCGTTGTACCTCAATTTGAACTCGTTTCAATATGGCGACATCAAGCTGCAACAGACCAAATTGATTGCCGAAGGCAACGAAAAAAATCATAAGCTGAACCTGCGCACGGGCGGTGATCCGGTGTCCGGCACGTTGAATATTTACGGCAGCTTTGATCGTGCCAACGAACTTTGGCAAGGCACTTTAAGCCAAATCCGCCTCAACTCACCGGTTGGTGACTGGCGCAATAACCAAAATCTGCAACTCAGTTTTAATGCTGCAAAAACCGAAGCCGATATTTCTGCACACTGCTGGGTCAACCAACAAGCGCAACTCTGCTTTCCACAGCCGTTCAAGGCCGGCATTCAGGGCGATATTCCATTTGAGCTGAAACAGATCAACCTGGCAATGGTCAATAGTTTTTTAGAACAGAACAGTCAAGCATCCGGCATTGTCAACGGCAATGGCAGTGTCGCTTGGTACAGCGACAAACCGTTTCAATTGGCACTGGCACTCGACAGCAACGAACTGGGCTTTAAACAGCGGATCGACTACCGCACTTTCCAAATTGCACTGAATAATTTGAAAATCAACAGCCAAATTCAGGACAATAACCTGACCTTAAAGGCACAAACCGACATCAATCGACAAGGAAAATTGGTAACCAATTTGACGATTGGCGATCTGGCGGCAAGCCGTCAGTTGTCCGGCGACATCCAATTACAGCGTTTCAATTTAAACCTGCTCAGTCAATTATTAGCCAAAGGCGAGTCGATTAGCGGCAATATTAACAGTAACTTGAAGTTGGGTGGCAATTTACAGACGCCGTTGCTCAATGGTCGTTTTGAGCTCGATTCGCTGCGCGCCAAAATGTATTCCATGCCATTTGCTATCAGCGACGGACAGCTTAGCCTGACGTTTAATGGCACCAATTCAACCCTCAATGGCATCATAAAAACGCCGGATAGCCAATTAAATTTGAACGGCTCTGCCTCTTGGCGTTCACTGGAGCAATGGCAAGCGCAAATTGCGGCACAAGCCAATCGCTTCCGGCTCGATTTACCCGGAATCGCCAAAATTGATGTCAGCCCGAATGTAGAAGCCAAAGTCACACCACAGCTCTTAAGCCTGACTGGCAATGTTGATGTACCTTGGGCGCGAATTGAAATTGAGGAACTGCCGGAAAGTGCGGTCGGTAACAGCAGTGATTTGGTGATTGTCGATAGCAAAAATCGAGCAGCGATCCGTCAAGCGCTGCAAACCTCAACCCTTCAGCAACAAAATGGCATGTTGATCTCTTCCAATATTATGCTGAATATCGGCAATGATGTCTTGTTGGACGCCTACGGCTTAAGAGCCAATCTGAATGGGACGTTATCCGTGCGCCAAGAGAAAACGCTAGGACTATACGGACAAGTGAATATTCAAAATGGGCGTTACGCCTCGTTCGGACAAGATTTATTGATTCGACGCGGGCAAATCAGCTTTTCCGGCTTAGCGTCACAACCGTTCCTCAATATCGAAGCCATTCGTAACCCGGAAGCGATGGAAAACAGCAAAGTCGTTGCGGGGATCAAAGTGACCGGCATCGCCGAACAGCCGGATGTGGTCGTGTTCTCCGAACCGGGCATGTCGCAAGACGAAGCCTTGTCATATCTCTTGACCGGGCGTGGCTTAAGCAGCAGCGGCGATTCGGCTTCCAGCGCCTCGATTGGCGCCGCCATGTTGGGCTTAGGGCTTGCCAAAAGCGGGAAACTGGTCGGTGGCATCGGCGAAGCCTTTGGCATCAGCGATTTATCCTTAGATACCGCCGGCATCGGCGACAGTTCGCAAGTGGTGGTCAGCGGTAATATAACCCCACGCTTGCAAGTAAAATATGGTGTCGGTCTGTTTCAGCCATTGGCAGAGCTGACTTTACGTTATAAGATATTACCACAACTCTATTTACAATCGGTTTCAGGGGTGAACCAAGCATTTGATTTGCTGTACCAATTCGAATTTTAAAACTAAAGCGTGCTAACACGCTGTATTATAAAAATAGTCAAAAGGAGAAAACATGTTATCACTGGCAATCGATGAAAGCAGCTACACCTCGAAGGAGCTGAGCTGGTTGGCGTTTAACGAGCGAGTGCTGCAAGAGGCCTATGATGAAAGCAATCCGTTGTTGGAACGGATTCGCTTTCTGGGCATTTTTGCCTCTAATCTAGACGAATTCTATCAAGTGCGGTTCGCTAATCTCAAACACAAATTGCTGATTATTCGTGGGCAGGAATCGCAGCCCGCCAAACAGATTCGCAGCCAGTTGGCGGTTATTCAGCAGCGCACCGAAACCCTAAACAAGCAGTTTAATGAAATTTACAGTCGGCTCATGTTACGCTTGGCGAAACATAAAATCTTTTTGATTAACGAAACCCAGCTCTCCCCCTATCATCAAAACTGGCTGAAAACCTATTTTAAACAAGAGATAAAACCCTATATTTTCCCGATTATTCTGAATGAAGACATCGATTTATTAACTTCGCTCAGCGCACATAACTCCAATTTAATCATTGAGTTAAAGAAAAATAAGAAAATTCAGACGCTGGCAATTTTGCCCATTCCCTCCGATCCGATTCCACGCTTTATTGTGTTGCCGAAAGAGCGGTATAAGCGCCATCAAGGGATTGTGTTGCTGGATAACGTGTTGCGTTTCTGTCTGGAAGATATTTTTGATACTGAAATTTTTAATTACGACGAAATCAGTGCCTATTCAATCAAAATGACCCGTGATGCGGAATATGATTTGATCACTGAAGTGGAGTATAGTCTGCTGGAGTTGATGTCCTCCAGCTTGAAACAGCGAGTAACTGCACAGCCGGTACGTTTTCTATATGAAAAATCCATGCCGAAAGCCTTGCTAAAAATGCTAAAAAGGCGATTAAATATCAGTAAGTTAGATTCGGTTGAAGCCGGTGGACGCTATTTAAGTTTTAAACACCTGCTACAATTTCCGGATTTAGGTAATAAAGAGCTGGTGAATGCGCCGCTGTCGGTGATTGTGCATCCGCAATTAAAGCATGCACGCACGATTTTGGAAGCCATCAGTAAAAAAGATATTTTGCTATACTATCCATATCACAGTTTTAACACCATTTGTGAGCTGTTGCGTCAAGCTTCATTTGATCCGAAAGTTAGCGCGATTAAGATTAATCTGTATCGAGTAGCGAAAAAATCGCGTGTGATTGAAGCCTTGATGAACGCTGCCAACAATGGTAAACAAGTGACGGTGATTATCGAGTTGCAGGCACGGTTTGATGAAGAAGCCAACATCAACTGGGCGAAACGTTTGACCGACAGCAATATCAAAGTGGTGTTCTCCTCACCGGGTTTTAAAATCCATTCCAAACTGTTTCTCATCACCCGACGTGAAAACGAACAACTGGTTGATTACGCCCACATCGGCACCGGCAACTTCCACGAAAGCACCGCGCGGATTTATACCGACTTTGCTCTGCTGACCAAAAACAGTAAGATCAGCGAAGAGGTAAAACGAGTCTTCCGTTTTATCGAAATGCCATTCAGCCCGACCAAATTCAGCCATTTACTGGTCTCCCCAATCAACGTCAGAAATCGCCTGTCTACATTGATCAATCGTGAAATCAAACATGCTCAAGCCGGAAAAAAGAGCGGTATTATTCTAAAAATCAATAATTTGGTTGATCAAGAGATGGTGGATTTATTATATACCGCCAGCCAAGCCGGAGTGAAAATTCGTATGATTTTACGCGGCATGTGTTCGTTGCGCGCAGGCGTCAGTGGGCTAAGTGAAAATATCCAGATCATCAGCATCATTGATCGTTTTTTGGAACATCCGCGAGTCTATTATTTTGAAAACGACGGCGATCCGGACGTATATATCTCCTCCGCCGACTGGATGACCCGAAATTTAGATCGCCGCATTGAAGTCGGCGCACCGTTGCTGGACATCGATGCCAAACAATGTGTGATCGATATTTTAAATCTTCAGTTATCAGATAATATAAAAGCGCGTATTATTGATGCGGAAGAAAAAAACAAATACGTTCGTAACGATCAACCGCCTTGCCGCTCGCAATTGGCTATCCATGATTATTTACTGAACCAATCTAACAAAAAAATCAAAGAGTAAGCCTTATGAACCAACACACCACCACCGAATCAAATACAAAAGAGTTTGCTGCCATTGATTTAGGCTCGAACAGTTTTCACATGATTATTGTGCGTATCGTCAACGGATCGATCCAAGTTTTATCCCGCTTAAAACAACGGGTACAACTGGCGCAAGGACTAGATGACAAGCAGCAACTCAGCCGTGAAGCGATTGAACGTGGCGTGGCTTGTCTTGCCCTATTTGCCGAAAGGTTGCAAGGCTTTCCGACGGAAAATGTCAGAGCAGTCGGTACATACACGCTGCGTCGTGCCGTCAACAACGAGGAGTTTTTGACAGCAGCAGCACAAGTCTTTCCGTTCCCGATTCGGATTATCTCCGGCACCGAAGAAGCTAAATTAATCTATTCCGGCGTGTCACACACCCAACCGGAGAACGGACGTAAACTGGTGGTGGATATCGGCGGTGGCTCGACTGAAATGATCATCGGCGAGGGCTTTAATCCGCTGATTGCCGAAAGCCGCCACATGGGCTGTGTCAGTTTTGGCAAAACCTATTTTGGCGACGGTAAAATCAGCAATAAAAGCTTCAACCAAGCCAAACAGGCGGCACTGTCTAAAATTGAAGATCTGTCTTGGGAATATCGCCATTTGGGCTGGCAATCGGTGCTGGGCTCTTCCGGCACCATCAAAACCGTCAGTCAGATTATTGCAGAAAACTTCAATAACGACGGGGTTATCACCGCTGAAAATCTGCAACAGCTTATCGAACGGGTACTCAAATTCGACAGCTTCGATAAACTCAAAATTGCCGGTCTTACCGAGGATCGCATCAGCGTATTTGTGCCCGGCTTAGCAATCCTAAGTGCGGTATTCGAAAACTACCGCATCGAACAAATGCGCTATTCCGACGGTGCGCTGCGCGAGGGGGTGATGTACGGCTTAGAAAGCAGTTTTCAAGTGGACGACATTCGTGAACGCACCGTCAACAGCCTGATGGAGCATTTCAATGTCGATCAAGATCACGCACTGCGGGTTGCTGACACTGCCGTGCTGCTCGGACAAAAATACGCACGTTGGCGCAATCCGGATTTGGTTGCCGATATGCAAAATATCTTACTGTCCGCCGCCTTACTGCACGAAGTCGGCATTGCCATCAACCACAGCGGTGTACAAAAACATTCAGCCTACATTTTGCAAAACAGCGAACTGCCCGGTTTCGACCGTAGCCAACAACGACTGCTGGCTACCCTCACCCGGTTTCAGATCAAATCGTTTAAACTGAGTGACCTGACACCACAAGACAACCGTTATGAAGTTCAGGACATATTAGCTTTGATCATCTTGCTGCGGCTTGCCCTGATCATCAACCGCTCCCGCCGCGCCACCGAACTCACCGATAAATTCACGCTAGATGTCAGCAGTGATTTAGTGCAGTGGGAATTAGAGTTCGAAAATGGCTACTTAGACCGCAACCCCCTGACCCAAAGCGAACTCAGCGACGAAAAAACGTTTCTGAGCAGTTTGAATACCCAGTTGGAGTTTAAGTGATTAGATATAGGGCGGATAATCTCCGCCTTATTTAAAATAGTTTTTGGCATTATGGAAACAGATATTGCTGACCATATTGCCCAGCAGATCCAAATCATTCGGCGCTTCGCCTTTTTCGACCCATTGCCCTAGCATTTCGCACAAAATACGGCGGAAATACTCATGTCGGGTATAAGATAGAAAACTACGGGAGTCCGTCAGCATACCGACGAATTGACTCAGTAAGCCTAATTGCGAAAGCTGTTGCAGCTGGCGCTCCATGCCGTCTTTTTGATCGTTAAACCACCAACCGGAACCGAACTGAATTTTGCCGCCGACACCACCACCTTGGAAATTGCCGATCATGCTGGCAATCATCTCGTTATCACGCGGATTGAGGCAGTAAATAATGGTTTTCGGCAAATTTTCGCTTTGATCCATGCAGTCGAGCAAGCGTGACAACGGCTCGGCAAAAGTGCGGTCGGCAATCGAATCAAAACCGGCATCGGCACCCAACAGCTTAAACATCCGGCTGTTATTGTTACGCAGTGCGCCGATATGCAGCTGCATCACCCATTGGCGTTGCTGATATTGCTGCCCCAGCCAGACTAAAACCGCCGTGCTGAATTGCGCAATTTGCAATTCACTTAGTGGCTGATTATTTCTGCGCAACTGTAAAATCCGATCCAACTCTTTTTCTACCGGAATCGGCGCAAAACGCAAAATTTCAATGCCGTGGTCGGCAGATTTGCAGCCGTGCCGATCAAAGTGATCCAAACGGCTCAACAGCGCCTGTTGCAAATCGGCAAAGGTCACGATGTCAATATCGCTGACTGCGCCCAGTTCGGCTAAATAATCATTAAAGTGCGGTAGCTCGATTTTAAACGCCTTATCCGGACGGAAACTCGGCACAACGTCAATCTCAAAACTGGCATCGTCGGCGATCGCCTGATGGTATTGCAACGAATCAATCGGATCATCGGTGGTACCGACCAGTTTGACATTCATCTGTTGCATAATGCCGCGCGCCGAAAAACGGCGATCTTGCAGCATTTCATTGCATTGATGCCAGATTCGCTCGGCATTTTGCGGATTAAACAGGGTATTCGTGATACCAAACGGACGGCGCAGCTCCAAATGCGTCCAATGGTAAATCGGATTGCCGATACACAACGGCACGGTGTTCGCCCACGCCAGATATTTTTCATAATTGGACGCACCGCCGGTGATCAACCGCTCTTCCACACCGGCTGTTCGCAAGGCACGCCATTTATAGTGATCGCCTTCCAACCAAATTTCACTCAGGTCTTTAAACTGGCGATTTTCGGCAATCTCTTGCGGATTGAGATGGCAGTGGTAATCAAAAATCGGTTGTTGCGCGGCGTAATCATGATATAAACGGCGAGCGGTTTCATTCGAGAGCAAAAAGTCTTCGCACATAAAGGGGTTCATCTTATTGTCTCCGATTAATTAAGTTGTAAGTAGCGACTAACAGCTTGTTTTGCACCAAGATCTAATAACGTTTGATAAGCACGTTTGACTTCGCTGACAAAATAGGCATTATCACGCAGTGATGGCGGAAAAATACTGTCGATGGCCAGTAATTCGTCTACCACACGTACGTGCAAACCGCACTTTTGATAAATAGCATGGAATTTTTCACTGAGCGGATCTTTTACTTCAATCGGCTGTTGCTGCTCATCAACGCCGCTGACATAACGCATCCAAGCGGCAATGCCTAAGGTCAACAACGGGAAATTATGCTGATGTGTCAGGTGATACTGCACCGATTCCAACATACGCGGCGGCAGTTTTTGGCTGCCGTCCATTGCAATTTGCCAAGTGCGGTGCTTCAAACTTGGATTAGTGAAACGCTCAATCAGCAAATCGGCATAGCGAGGCAAATCGATTCCGTCCGGCATCGATAGCGTAGGCGCTTGTTCATTTAACATCAGTTTTAATGCTGCTTGGCGGTAATGTGGATCTTGCATGGTGTCGGAAATATGCTGATAACCGCCCAAATAACCGAGATACGCCAAGAAAGAGTGACTGCCGTTCAGCATGCGCAATTTCATCTGTTCAAACGGACGAACGTCTTTGACCAATTCGGCACCGACCGACTCCCACTGCGGACGACCGGCAACGAAATTATCTTCGATCACCCATTGTTTAAATTCCTCGCAGGCAATCGCGCAAGGATCGTAATAGCCTAAAACATCGGCGATTTCCTGCAACGTTTCTTCCGTAGCAGCTGGCACAATCCGATCCACCATGGTGCATGGGAAAGTAACCTTTTGCTCAATCCATTGCGCCAGCTCTGGATCAATTTGGTATGCCAATCCTAATACCGCACTTTTAGCAATATGGCCGTTTTCCATCACATTATCGCAAGACATCACGGTGAAAGGGGCAAGATTGCGCACTTTACGCCGTCTGAGCGCCTCAACAATATAACCGATAGCCGACGTCGGCTGCTGAGGATTGGCTAAATCTTTTAAAATCAGTGGATTATTTTGATCTAATTTTCCGGTCGCCAAATCAGTACAATAGCCTTTCTCGGTAACTGTTAAAGAAACAATTGCAATCTGAGGTTCTGCCATTTTTTCTAATACCGCTTCAATTCCCTCAACTCGTGCGTGCAGCGCTTCGCAAACCGAATTAATGATTTTTGCCGTATTGCTGCCGTTGCCTTTTTCCAGCACGCAATATTGTAAATCCTGCTTTTTCAGCAACTCAATCAGCTCCTCACCGCCGATAAGGTTCACTTCGGCATAGCCCCAATCACTATCGGAAATCCGCGCCAACTGATCGGCAAAAAGCGCCTGATGGGCACGATGAAAAGCGCCGAAACCGAGGTGGAGGATTTTTGGGGTGAGTTTGTTTTTATCATAGGTGGTTGGTTGAATAGTATCCATGGTATCTCCTTTCTCTCATTGCTTGATCAAAAGAGGATACCTCTGCCAGTATCCTCTTTGTTGCTGTTCCCGCTTAATTAGTTCGCCGGAGTGAGTGCATCAATTTTTTTAATATATTCGCCAATCGTCGGATCGGCTAACGCTTTATCGTGCATACTTTTTACGGCGTCAATAAACGGTTGTTTTTCAACTTCAATAAATTCCACGCCCATTTTATCCTTTGCTTCTTGTACGTTTTCCGCAATCATTTTGACCCACAAATCTTTGTGGTACATCATCGAATCGTCAGCTGCTTTTTTCAGTGCCGCTTGCTGTTCCGGCGTCAATTTCGCCCAGGCTTTTTCACCGATAACCAGCACATCCGGAATCATGGTATGCTCGTCTTGACTGTAATATTTCGCCACTTCTCCGTGACGCGCCAATGTTAGTGCCGTCGGATTGTTTTCGGCACCATCGACAACTTTTTGTTGTAAAGCGGTATATAACTCGCCATAAGCCAGCGGTGTCGGCGAAGCACCCATCAATTTAATCATCTCAACCGCACTTGGACTTGGCTGAACACGGATTTTCATTCCGACCAAGTCGGTAGGGGAAAGAATCGGTTTATTGGCATAGAAGCTGCGTGCTCCACCATCATAATAGGTTAGGCCAATGAAGCCTTTGCCTTGGGAAGAGGCCAGAATTTTTTGTCCGACTTCTTGATCGACTAAAACTCGGTAGTAGTGATCGACATTGCGGAATAAATACGGCAAGTTATAAGCACCGTATGAGGCTTCAAACGTTTCTAATTCACTGGCATTCGATTTTGCCATATCCAAAGAACCTGCTTGCAATAATTCCATTGACTCGCGTTGTGTACCGAGTTGGCTATTAGGATAAATACGGATAATCACTTCGCCATCGGTTAGTTTTTTTACTTCATCCGCCATATATTGCATCGAGATATGCACCGGATGGGTTTTGTCGTTGTTGTGACTTAATTTCAATGTTGTTTTCGCAGATACGCCGAAAGCAATCCCTGCCGATAAAAGCGTCGTTAAAGCACATGAAAGAAGCGTTTTTTTGATAAACATAAAAGAGTCTCCATTTGGTTACTGCTTAGAGTGTAGTTAGATGGATTTACCCACAATCCCAATATCTATCCCTTTGGTCGTGGTGGCTGGAATCTTACAAGGTATTTACTAGAGATCAAACCAATATAATCATATTGGTGAACCAGATCACAAAACAAACAATTAATAATTGCTCAACATTCAGTTTGATGTATATTTTGGCATGCCAATATGAACATCAACTCTACTTTAATGATTAAGGGATATCATGGCCAAATTCATCTCAATCATCGATAAAGCGTTATCCGCTTTATGTGTCACACTCAGTGTTTTTTTGGTTATTTGCGTTGTGTGGCAAGTTTTCTCTCGCTATGTTCTCAACCAACCTAGCACCTATACTGATGAAATAGCACGTTTTTTATTTATTTGGGTGGGACTAATCGGTGCCGCTTACGCCTTAGGACAAAAAAAGCATCTTGCAATCGATCTCCTGCTGACAAAATTAGAATCATCACCTAAAAAACAGAATTTTCTAAATCTGCTGATTAATATCATCAGCCTATTTTTCATCATTCTGATCATGTGCTACGGCGGCGGAAAATTGGTGTTGGATACGATGAGTGCCGGACAAATATCCCCGGTTTTGGGGATTCAAATGGGATGGGTTTACTTCGCCATTCCGCTTAGCGGTGCTTTTATGCTGATTTATCTCCTAAGAGACATTTCTAAAAAATTCACTCATTAAGCCTAGTTAATAAAAGGTAAATAATATGGAATGGTCAACCGTTATCGTACTTTGTTCAACATTCTTCTTCTTCCTCTTTCTCGGTGTACCGATCTCCTTTGCTATCGGTCTTTCCTCTTTAATCACTATCATGCTGTCGATTCCGTTTGATGCAGCAATTACCGTTATCTCACAAAAAATGGCATCAGGATTGGATAGCTTTTCATTGCTGGCGATTCCATTCTTCATTTTGGCCGGCAATATTATGAACCGTGGCGGGATTGCGCTCAGACTGATTGAATTTGCCAAGGTTATCGGCGGTCGTTTACCCGGTTCTTTAGCCCATGTCAACGTTTTGGCGAATATGATGTTCGGTTCTATTTCAGGTTCGGCGGTGGCATCGGCTGCGGCGGTAGGCGGAACTATGGCGCCGTTACAGAAAAAAGAAGGATATGATCCGGCATTTTCCGCTGCCGTCAATATCACATCATCGCCTACAGGATTGCTAATTCCACCGAGTAACACCTTTATCGTTTATTCCCTCATCTCCGGCGGCACGTCTATCGGCGCCCTATTCTTGGCCGGTTATATTCCCGGCATACTGATGGGATTATCCATCATGTTGGTGATTGGATTTATTGCAAAAAAAAGGAACTACCCGGTATCACCTAAACCAACGAAATCGGAAGCCATCAAAAAAACATTAGATGCTTTGCCAAGTCTCGGCTTAATCGTGGTAATCATGGGCGGAATTGTTAAAGGTATCTTCACCGCAACCGAAGCTTCGGCTTTTGCCGTGGTTTACACCTTGATTCTGGCGGTTATTTTTTATCGGGAAGTCTCTATCAAACAGTTACCACAAATTATTCTGGATTCTGTCGTAACCACATCAATTGTGCTGTTACTGATTGGGACTTCAATGGGTATGTCTTGGGCTATGGCAAATGCCGATATTCCTTACACCATCAGTGACGCTTTACTGACAGTCTCTGAAAACCCTATTGTTATCCTGCTAATTATCAATATTATTCTGTTGGTTGTCGGAGTATTTATGGATATGACCCCGGCACTGTTAATTTTTACCCCGATTTTCTTCCCAATTGTTACTGAATTAGGCATGGATCCTGTGCATTTCGGTATTTTAATGGCATTTAACCTATCAATCGGCATCTGCACCCCACCAGTCGGTAGTGCCTTGTTTATCGGTTGCTCAGTGGGTGGTATAAAAATTGATAAAGTTATCAAGCCGTTATTACCTTTTTATGCAGTATTAGTTATTGCGTTGATGCTAGTGACATTCGTTCCGGAATTAAGTTTAGCACTACCACGCTTTTTCTTAGGCTATTGATTAAACAGGATATCAACATGAAAATATTAAAAAATTGGGAATTCATTCATCAAGAAAATAATCGTATTGATATACAGTGTGATTATAGTTGGAAACTGCATATTTTTGTGCTTGAACAAGATATTTTTAGGGTTGCCTTTAGTCAAGATGACCATTTCCGCGTACCGCAAACTTGGGCAATTACCCCTAATCAAGCCGATATTGCTTGGCAAGGACGCGATCGTTGGTCTTTAGATGACTTTTCCCTACCGGAATATTCTGTTACAAAAACAGAAAATAGTCTTATTGTTGCCAGTGAAAAACTGCGTGTTATTGTACACCAGCCGCTCTGGTTAGAGTGGCAATACAACAATAACGGCACTTGGACGACATTTGTTGCCGATCGTAAAACCGGAGCCTATTTATTCGGTATTTCCAATGCACAAATTTCGCATTTTCTACAACGTGATGTTGCCGATCAGTATTATGGCTTGGGAGAAAAAGCGGGAAATTTAAATCGCCACGGCCGCCGTTTTGAAATGCGTAATCTTGATGCAATGGGCTATAATGCAGAAACAACCGATCCGCTGTATAAGCATATCCCTTTTTATATCACCCATACCGAAGAGCTAAGCTATGGATTATATTATGATAACTTAGCATCTTGTTGGTTCAGATTAGGCAGCGAAATTGATAACTACCATACTTATTACCGTAGCTATCAAGCTGAAGACGGCGATCTGGATTATTATATGATTCTGGGTCCTAAAATCCTTGATGTCACCAAAAAATATACCGCACTGACAGGCGGAACTATTTTCGAACCGAAATGGAGCTTGGGTTATAGCGGTTCAACCATGCACTATACTGACGCTCCGGATGCACAGGAACAGCTGAAAAAATTTGTCGATTTATGCGAGCAACACGCTATTCCGTGTGATTCTTTCCAATTATCATCTGGTTACACATCGATTGGTAATAAGCGCTATGTCTTTAACTGGAATTATGACAAAGTGCCACAACCAAAAGAGATGAGTGCTTATTTTCATCGTGCCGGGATGAAACTCGCAGCCAATATTAAACCTTGCCTGTTACATGATCATCCTAAGTACCATGAAGTTGCTCAGGCGGGGTTATTTATCCAAGACTCAGAATCGGAAAAACCAGAGGTTTCTGTTTTTTGGGATGACGAAGGCTCTCACCTCGATTTCACCAATCCCAATACCATTGACTGGTGGAAAACTAATGTTAAACAACAACTTCTAGAATATGGCATTGATTCCACCTGGAATGATAATAACGAATTTGAAGTGTGGGATAACCATGCAAAATGCCACTATTTTGGCAAAGGTCTGCCAATCAAGCTCATTCGCCCACTACAACCGCTATTAATGATGAAAGCCTCTTATGAAGCGCAAATAGAGTATGCCCCCAATATCCGCCCGTATCTTATTTCCCGTTCAGGCTCTCCCGGAATGAACCGCTATGTTCAAACCTGGTCAGGCGACAACCGCACTAGTTGGAACACGCTACGCTACAATATCAAAATGGGCTTGGGTATGAGCCTGTCCGGGCTGTATAACTTAGGACATGATGTCGGCGGATTTTCCGGCAATAAACCGGATCCAGAATTATTTGTACGTTGGGTACAAAACGGCGTGATGCACCCACGCTTTACCATTCATTCGTGGAATGACGACAAAACCGTCAATGAACCATGGATGTACCCCGAAATCACGCCGATTATCCGTGAAGCGATTAAATTGCGCTATCGACTGATGCCATATTTATATAACCTATTGTGGAAAGCCCACCATGAACATGAACCGATGTTGCGCCCGACGTTTCTCGATCACGACTGGGATAACAATACCTTTAAAGAAAATGACGATTATCTCTTGGGGCAAGATTTATTAGTCGCTTCCGTGGTTGAGCCTGGGCAAACAACCCGCCAAGTCTATTTACCGGATAATCAACACGGATGGTATGATTTTTATAGCCATCAATGGTTTGCCGGTAAACAAAGCATTATTGTAGATGCACCTTTAGAAAAAATCCCACTGTTTATCAAAGCCGGCAGTATTCTACCGTTATCCGGTAGCAGACTAAAAAACACACAACATGATAATCAACGCGAATTATTAATTATGCCGTTTTTGGATAAAGGTGAAACAACAATAACGCTATTTGATGATGACGGTGTCAGCTTTGATTATTTAAATCGCCAACATTTCAGCTTAAATCTGAATATGAAATGTACAGACAATAATATAGAATTAACTATAAATAAGCATGGCGATTTTATTCCGGAGTATACCGAAATAGTATTAACACTGCCTAGTGGGGAAAGCAGAAAATTAACTGTTAATGGCATTCCGGCAAATAAAATTAATATTTCCGATATCAAATCCAGTTAAAGGTATAAATAATGGAAAATGAACTACGTTCCTATAAAAAAATAGGACTACTATTAAAAGAACGACTTGCCGATGGTATATATAACATTGGCGATAGATTGCCAACCGAACGTGATTTTGCCGAAGAGTTCGGGGTCAGTCGAACAGTAATCAGGGAAGCACTGATTATGCTTGAACTAGAAAATCTTATTGATATCAAAAAAGGTTCTGGGGTTTACGTTACTTCGCTTCCCATGGCTGCCAATGATGAAAAAGAGGCTATTTTTTCTGATATCGGTCCCTTTGAACTATTGCAGGCTCGGCAGCTATTAGAAAGTAGCATCGCAGAATTTGCCGCTATTCAAGCCAGCAAAAAAGATATCGATAAACTGAAATCAATCTTAAACCAAGAGCGAAAAAGCTTACAGCTTGGTGAAGAAGACTATGTTGCTGATGAAGATTTTCATTCAACCATTGCAGAAATAACACAAAATGAAGTGTTAGTCAGAATGCAAAAAGATCTTTGGAAATACCGAACAGATAGTGAAATGTGGAAAGGACTGCATGCCCATATTCCTAATCAAAGTTACCGTTATTTATGGTTACAAGATCATGAAAATATCATTACGGCTATTCAGCGTAAAGATCCTGCTTTAGCAAGAAAGGCGATGTGGCAACATTTAGAAAATGTGAAACAAAAACTTTTCGAATTATCAGATGTAGAAGACCCTAATTTTGATGGTTATTTATTTAGCGTTAATCCGGTTATCGTCGGAATTTAATTTTTCATAGGAGCAAAAAATGGAACAAACATGGCGTTGGTACGGGCCGAAAGATCCGGTGTCATTGGCGGATATCCGTCAGGCAGGGGCGACGGGGATTGTGACCGCACTTCATCATATCCCGAACGGGCAAGTGTGGAGTATTGAGGAGATCGAGAAGCGTAAAAGTGAAATCGAACAAGCAGGCTTGGTTTGGTCGGTGGTGGAAAGCGTGCCGGTGCATGAGGAGATTAAAACCCAAACCGGGCAATATCTGCAATGGATTGAAAACTATCAGCAAACCCTGCGCAATTTGGCAAAGTGCGGTATTGATACCGTTTGTTATAATTTTATGCCGGTGTTGGATTGGACGCGCACCGATTTGGCATACCAATTGCCGGACGGTTCAAAAGCGTTGCGCTTTGATCAAAATGCGTTTGCCGCTTTTGAGTTGTATATTTTAAAACGTCCGGGTGCAAGCGAAACTTACAGCACCGCCGAACAGCAAGCAGCAAAAGCCTATTTTGATAAAATGAGCACACAAGATGTTCAGCAACTGACCAATAATATCATCGCTGGCTTACCGGGTGCAGAAGAGGGTTATACCCTTGCCGAGTTCCAGCAACAATTGGATCGCTATCAAGGCATCAGCAAGGAACAGTTCCGTCAGCATTTGGCATTCTTTTTACAAGAAATTATTCCGGTGGCGCAAGAAGTCGGGATCAAAATGGCGATTCACCCGGATGATCCGCCGCGCCCAATTTTAGGTTTGCCACGGATTGTTTCCACGATTGAAGATATGCAATGGTTTGTCGAAACCCAACCGCTGGCGGCAAACGGTTTCACTATGTGCACTGGCTCTTACGGCGTGCGTTCCGATAACGATTTGGTGCAAATGACCGAACGCTTTGCCGATCGGATCTATTTCGCCCACCTGCGCTCCACTTGCCGTGAGGAAAATCCGCTGACTTTCCACGAAGCGGCGCATTTAGAGGGCGATGTCGATATGTTTAATGTGGTCAAGGCCTTACTAAGCGAAGAATACAAACGCAAAGCCGCTGGCAATCAACGTTTGATTCCAATGCGTCCCGATCACGGCCATCAGATGCTAGACGATCTGCGCAAAAAAACCAATCCGGGCTATTCGGCTATCGGCCGTCTGAAAGGTTTGGCGGAATTTCGCGGACTGGAATTGGCGTTGAAGAAAGTCTATTTTAATCAATAAGATGAAAACGGGGGGCATTATCCCCCTTTATTATTGACTATCATCATGCAGCAGTATTTTGGACAGATTCTCATTTTTATTGTCACCCTAATCGGTGCATCGGGGTGGTTTTTGTCGAAAAATACGATTGCAGAAATGCCTTCCGTCGGCTTTATGGGACTGCGTTTTTTATTGGCAGCATTCATTTTTTTGCCTTTCGCCTATCGGTCATTATATCGTCTGACTAAAACACAAATTCTGAATGCAAGTGCGGTCGGGATAACATTAGCCCTCAATCTATTTTTATGGGTTCAAGGCATAACCTATAGTGATGACTTAGGTGAGGGCGCTTTTCTGGTCAGTTTGTCAATGTTGATTGCCCCGTTAATCTCTTGGTTGATTTTCAAACACCGCCCTTTGCCGGTATTCTGGCTTTCGATGCCGATTGCCCTAGTTGGTTTGTACTTACTTGCCATTGGACGCTATGGCGAATTGCGTTTTTCAAGCGGTAGTATCCTGTTTCTGCTCAGCTCCTTGTCCGCAGCGCTCTATTTTGTGCTGAACCACCAGTATGCCAAAAATATTCCGTCAGTAGCGCTAATAGTGATTCAATTCAGTATGGTAGGTATTTTATGCGGTGGCTATTCACTCACTTTTGAAGTTTGGCAGACCAATATTTCAAGCCAAACCTGGTTGTGGTTTGTTGCCAGTGTGCTGATTGCCAGCAACTTACGTTATTTTGTGCAAACACTCGGGCAGAAGCACTGCAATATTACAACCGCCGCAATTATTATGGTGCTGGAGCCGGTTTGGACATTAATCTTAAGCGTTTGGATAATGAACGAGCCGATGACGATACTGAAGTTACTCGGCTGTCTATTGATTCTGTGTGCTTTGCTAAGCTATCGTTTGAATATTGTCAGAAAATAATAGGGTCTGTTGATACAATTTCTTATCCATGTACAGCAATGCTGCACATGGATAACCTTATCAAATTCCCAAATTCACTAGCTATAAAGTCACACCACTTTTGAAAATCGCCAGTTCGCGGAAGTCATTAATCTCATTTTTTGTCGGTTGTCCGTTTACGGTATTGACCAGCAGATCAATGAAATTTTGCAACATTTGCGTCATGGATACCTCCTCCAATAATTGCCCCGCATTAAAATCTATCCAGTGTTTTTTACGTTGCGCCAACTCGCTGTTGGTGGCGATTTTCAGTGTCGGTACAAAACCACCGTAGGGCGTTCCGCGTCCGGTGGTAAACAACACGATATGGCAACCTGCTGCTGCTAATGCACTGGTTGCTACTGCATCATTGCCGGGTGCGCTCAGTAGGTTCAAGCCGGGGGTTTTTAAGCGTTCGCCGTATTTCAGCACATCAACCACTTGGCTATGTCCGGCTTTTTGGGTGCAGCCGAGCGATTTATCTTCCAGCGTAGTGATGCCGCCCTCTTTGTTGCCCGGCGATGGATTTTCATAAATCGGTTGCTGGTGCCGAATAAAATACTGTTTGAAATCATTGACCATCGCCACAGTTTTATTAAAAGTCTGCTCATCTCGGCAATGGCTCATTAGAATGCGTTCCGCACCGAACATTTCCGGTACTTCGGTCAACACCGTCGTGCCGCCGTGCGAGGTCAGATAATCCGAAAACAGCCCAAGCATCGGGTTGGCGGTGATGCCGGAAAAACCGTCGGAACCGCCACATTCCAGCCCGAATTTCACTTCGCTCAACTTGCCCACCTGCCGTTTATCCTGCACCATTTGCTGATACAATTGTTCGAGTAAGGCGACACTGGCATCAACTTCATCTTCCACTTTTTGCGACACCATAAATTTCACCCGCTGCGGATCATAATTACCCAGCGTTTGTTGAAATACATCGACTTGGTTATTTTCGCAGCCCAAACCGATCACCAACACCGCACCGGCGTTCGGGTGTTTGACCATATCCTGTAGAATTATTTTGGTATTTTCATGATCATCACCCAATTGCGAACACCCGTAGCTATGATTGAAAGTATACACACCGTCAATCGCCAATTCGGGGTGATTTTGTAAAAATTGCTTTTGGATCTGACGGGCAATACCGACCACGCAGCCCACCGTCGGCACGATCCACAATTCGTTACGAATGCCGACTTCGCCGTTTTTGCGACGGTATAAGCGCACTTTTCTGTCCTCCGCCTGCGCCGAAAGTGCGGTCGAAATCGGCTCGTATTGATAGTCGTTGATATCACGCAGACTGGTTTTGGTATTATGCACATGCACATGCTCGCCAAGCTCAATAGGTTGTGTGGCATGCCCAATCGGATAACCGTATTTGATCACCAAATCACCCGCGGCTATCGTTTGCAACGCTATTTTATGTCCGCGCGCGACCGCACTTTTAACCTTGAACACAGCGCCGTCCAAGTTAACCGTTTGCCCGGGAGATAAATCCTGCAAGGCGACCGCAACATTGTCCTGCGGATTAATTTTGATCAACTGTTTCATTATTATTTAATCCTTGCAATAAACCAGAAGTGCGGTGCGCATACCGTCAGTTAAAATCGCCTGCACCTGCTCGGTCAACTGCAACGTCAAGCCCGGCACTTCATTTAAATCCTGCTGCCAATGATCTTGTTGCCGCAGCACGTTACTGACCAGCTGCGCTACGGAAATCTGCTGCTGTTCAAGCTGTTGCCACCAAAGTACATAGTTATCCAACCAGAATTGATCGTCATTTAACGGGATCGCTTCGTCATGGCGCTTACCACGATAAAAGGCGATTAATGCCGCTAAGGCAAACGTCAAGCGCACCGGTAAACGATGGAATTTTTGGTGATAAGCCAATAACTGCGGCAAAATGCGAGTGACATATTTAGTCATACTGTTCAAGGAAATCGAAAGTAACTGATGTTTGATAAACGGATTGCGAAAGCGATTGATAACCGCCTCGGCAAACTGTTCCAGCTCGGCTTGCGGTAACGATAGCACCGGGATGATTTCCTGATGAATGGTTTGCTCCACAAACTCGCGTAATTGCGGATCTTCCATACTTTCGCCGACATAATCCATGCCCGCCAAATATGCCACCGGCACAAGTGCGGTATGCGCCCCGTTCAAAATCGCCACTTTACGTTCTTTATACGGTTTGATGTCGTCCACGACCAAAATATTCATCGCAACGTGATCTAAATTCAGCAGCTGTTTAACCGATTCCGGCCCTTGGATCACGAACAAGTAAAAATACTCGGCGGTATCCCAAAAGCTATCTTGATAGCCGAACTCCTGCTCAAGTGCTGTCACTTCACCACGCGGATAACCGGTGACAATCCGGTCAACCAGCGTTGAACAGAAGGTGTTGTACTGCTCAATCCATTGCGCAAAGTGCGGTGGCAACTGCCATTGCGCCGCATATTTCAGCACCATCTCCTTCAATTTTTCGCCGTTATAATCAATCAACTCGCACGGCAATAGCGTCCAGCCCTTATCCGGATCACCATTGAAATGAGTGAAACGTTCATACATTAAACGGGTCAATTTGGCCGGATAGCTACTCGGTGGTGCGTCACTGAATTGATCCTGTTGGTTATAACTAATTCCCGCTTCAGTGGTGTTGGAAAACACGAGTTGAATATTTTCATCACGGGCAAGTGCCAAATAATCGGCAAAATTTCGGTATATATTAATTTCATTATTGACCGAACGAATAACCCGCGCCTCTTTCACCGCCTCCCCCTGCTCGTTCAAGCCACGGATAATCGTGGTATAAAGCCCATCTTGGCTGTTCAAAGACGGCGGGAAATCGCTGTCAATCGGACGGACAACGGTAATTCCCGCATTTAATCCGGTTTTCTCATTCAGAATATCAATCTGCCAGTCGATAAACGCCCGCAAAAAGTTGCCTTCGCCAAATTGAATAATTTTAGTCGGGTATTGGGGGCCGGGGAAGTTTTGACGATTAAGTTGTTTCATTTCTTTTTCTTTCCTGTATTAATTTAATTCAATCGCAAAGTACTTCTTCGCATTATCAAAACAGATATTGGAAACCATGTTGCCGAGTAACGTCAAATCAGCAGGAGCTTCGCCATCTCTGACCCAGTGTCCGATCATCTGGCATAACAAGCGACGGAAATATTCGTGGCGAGTATAAGATAAAAAGCTACGGCTATCAGTCAACATACCGACAAAATGACTCAATAATCCAAGTTGGCTCAATTGGGTCATTTGGCGCAACATGCCGTCTTTTTGGTCATTAAACCACCAGCCTGAGCCGAACTGCATTTTGCCGGCAACACCGCCTTGCTGGAAATTGCCCAACATCGTGGCAATCACTTCGTTATCTCTAGGATTTAAGCAATACAGAATGGTTTTTGGTAATGCATCATTTTTGGCTTGTGCATTAAGCAGACTGGAAAGCGCTTGGGCAATAGGTTCGTCATTAATCGAATCAAATCCGGTATCCGGACCTAATTGTTTGAACATAAGACTATTATTGTTGCGCATAGCACCGATATGATATTGTTGCACCCATTCTCTACGAGAATATTCGCTGCTTAGGAATACCAATACTGCCGTTTTAAATTGGGCGACTTCTGGTTGAGTCAGCAATTGCCCAGCTAAACGTTTACTTAGAATAGCATTGAGAGTAGCTTCATCCGCTTCACCATAAAGCACAACATCCAAAGCGTGATCAGACACTTTGCAGCCGTGAGCTGCGAAATAATCCATCCGTTTTTTCAACGCATCGCAAAGTGCGGTAAAAGAACCGATATCCGTATCGGAAACCTGTGCCAGTTTTTCGATATAATCATTGAAGGTGTCTAATTCGATATTAAATGCTTTATCGGGACGCCAGCTTGGCGCTACTTTAATGTCAAAAGTGCGGTCTTCCGCAATGGTTTTATGATGTTGCAAATCATCAATCGGATCATCGGTTGTGCCAACGAATTTAACATTCATTTGCTGCATAATGCCCCTGGTTGAAAAGGGTTTTGTTGCCAACATTGCATTACAGCGATTCCAAATGTCATCAGCGGTATTGGCTGATAATAAAGTATCGGTAATCCCAAATGGACGCCTCAATTCTAAATGTGTCCAGTGGTAAAGCGGATTACCAATAGTGTGCGGTACGGTTTTTGCCCAAGCGATAAACTTGTCATAATCCGAGCTATCCCCGGTACATAATTGTTCACTGACTCCATGAGTCCGCATTGCCCGCCATTTATAGTGATCACCCTTCAACCAAATATCATACAAATTTTTAAATTGATAATCTATTGCAATTTGTTCTGGCGGAAGATGACAGTGGTAATCAAAAATTGGCTGGCTAATCGCATAGTCAAAGTAGAGTTTTTGTGAAAACTCAGTATCAAGCAGGAAGTTTTCCGTTAGAAAAGCGCTCATTGTTTATCCCCTTTTAATTAGACAGTAAATTTACTGCACGTTATATCACAACCATCTTGTTATACCAATAATAAAAATATATATTATCATTTTGTGTGATATCACTCACATTTATCAAAACAGGGAAATAACGCCAATGGTTTTTAGTGGTAAGATGCCGATGTCTTCAATTGGTAATACTGATTATTGCGACATTTCTTCAGGATAATCTCTTGAAATGGAATATAAATATTCTCTCTTACCAACATATATGACATCTTTCAAATCAATTAAGGAGATTCTGATGAAATTTAAACCGTTACTGGCCAGTCTGTGTGTAGCTTTACCTTTATTGGCAACCTCTGCAGAGGTTTTGGCTGCTCGGGTCACATTAAAATTGGCGCATAATTTGGATCAATCCCATGTTGTGCATCAAGCTCTGGATCAATTAGCAAAAGATTTAAAAGAAAAATCCAATGGTGAGCTCAATTTGAGAATTTACCCAAGCAGTCAAATGGGTGGTCCGCGCGAAACGATAGAGATGGTGCAAAATAAAGCATTAGATATGACGAAAGCCAGCGCCAGTGAGCTAGAGCCTTTTGTCAGTGAATTTGCGATTTTTAGCCTGCCTTACCTTTTCAGCGATGAAGAACACTTCAAACGTGTGCTGTTTGGACCAATTGGAGAGCAAATTACGGCAAAATCGCAAGACAGCGGTTTTAAAATTATCGCATCTTATGTTGCCGGTACGCGTAGCTTCTATGCCAAAAAACCAATTCATTCCCCGGCGGATCTAAAAGGCATGAAAATTCGGGTTGTTCCGACACCAACTACTAATAAATCAATGGAACTCTTGGGTGCTTCACCGGTGCCTATTCCATTTGGAGAAGTCTATACCGCAATCCAACAAGGTGTGATCGATGGAGCAGAAAACAATATTCCGTCTTACTACCAAACCCGCCATGTTGAAGTTGCCAAATTTTATTCACAAGATGAACGGGTCAGCGTGCCGGACTATTTAGTCATTGCCAATAGCACTTGGAATAAACTAAGCCCGGAACAACAAACACTGCTGATGCAAGCGGCAAAAGACTCTGAAATTTTGCAACAAAAATTATGGGACGAAGAAGTAATTCGCTCTAAAACAGAATCTGAAAAATTAGGAGCAACCTTCATCGAAGTGGACAAACAGCCTTTCCGTGATGCCTTAGCACCAATTTACGATGATTTTGCTAAAGATCCTAATTTATCAACACTAATGGAAGCGATTAAAGCCGAAGAAGCTAAATAACTTTTTCATACCAGTAAAAAGGGCACTCATATGCAAATCGAGAAAATAAAAAAACCGATAGACTTGTTTATTTCAAGCTTTTCTATTGTGGTCATGGCGTTATTGGTCATTTGTGTTAGTTGGCAGGTTTTTAGCCGCTATGTATTACAAACACCCAGTACGGTAACAGATGAAATAGCCCGCTTCAGTATGATTTGGGTCGGATTGTTAGGCGCCGCTTATACGGTCGGTGTGCAACGTCACCTGTCTATCGATCTGTTTACTCACAATCTAAGCGGCAAAAAGAAACAATTAAGCAATATTGTGATTAATATTTTTATTTTTCTATTTGCATTGAGTGTCATGGTATATGGCGGAGGCACATTGGTTTCCAAAGTGTATGCTTCGGGACAAATTTCTCCCTCGATGCAATTGCCAATGGCTTATGTTTATATTGCTTTGCCTTTAAGCGGAATCTTGATGATGTTTTATAGTCTATTGTTTACCTGCGATAACATAACGAAACTAAATAGTACGAAAGGAGAGAAATGATGGAATGGTTAACGTCTTGGGAGTGGTTTATACCAATGATAATGCTGTTATCATTTATCATCTTGGTTTTCATCGGCGTACCGATCTCCTTCTCCATTGGTATTTCAACTATTGTTACCGGCAGTTTAATGTTGCCCGTCGATGTGACGGTAATTACCGCAGGTCAAAAAATCGCTACTGGCTTGGACAGCTTCTCTTTATTGGCTATTCCGTTTTTTATTCTTGCCGGTTCCATGATGAACAGCGGTGGCATTGCAATTCGGTTAATCAATTTCTCTCAAGTATTGGTCGGCCGCGTTCCCGGCTCACTTGGCCATGTTAATGTGATGGCAAATATGATGTTCGGTTCCATTTCCGGCTCTGCTGTGGCAGCCGCAGCGGCGGTAGGCGGAACCATGGCACCGATTCAGAAAAAAGCCGGTTATGATCCCGCCTATTCGGCTGCGATTAATGTCACCTCTTGCATTTCAGGTTTGTTAATTCCGCCATCAAACGTCATGATTGTTTATGCCTTAACCGCCGGCGGAATTTCTGTTGCCACCTTATTTATGGCAGGTTATTTACCGGGTTTCCTGATGGGTTTTGGAATTATGTTGGTTAACTATGTTTTGGCTAAAAAACGTAATTATCTGCTTTTGGAAAAACCGACATTAGCCCTGTTTATTAAGTATATGTTAGATGCGATACCAAGTTTGTTGATGGTTGTCGTGGTCATCGGCGGAATCTTGGGCGGGATTTTTACTGCAACAGAAGCCTCTGCCATCGCAGTTGTCTATACTTTTGTTTTATCCGTATTGATTTATCGCGAAATTAAACTGAAAGATTTGCCATCGATTATCTTAGATGCGGTGATCACAACTTCTATTGTTTTATTCTTGGTTGGAGTATCGGTATCAATGTCTTGGATTATGACTAATGCTGACATCCCTTATATGATCAATGATTTACTGATCAGCATTTCAGATAACTTGATTGTCATTCTGTTAATTATCAACATCATCTTACTGATGATCGGGATATTCATGGATATGACCCCGGCTGTACTGATTTTTACTCCGATTTTCTTACCAATCGTTACAGAGATGGGAATGGATCCGGTACATTTTGGGATTATGATGATTTTTAATCTCTGTATCGGGTTATGTACCCCACCTGTCGGTAGTGCACTGTTTGTTGGCTGTTCGGTTTCCGGCGTGAAACTACAAAATCTGATTAAACCAATGCTGCCATTCTTCGCAGTCTTGCTGATCTCTTTATTCTTAGTGACCTATATTCCAGATATTTCATTGGTATTACCTAAGCTGCTTGGAATGATGTAGAATACAAAAAGTATTATAAGTATCTCATGTCTACAATAGAGGTACTTTTAATTTGTATAATATATTCCAGTCGAAAGGAACAAAAAATGGAATGGGTTGAGAATCAAAGGCTATATCAACAGCTGGCTCAGGTGTTAAAAACCAGAATCGAAACCGGAGTTTATCCGGTGGGCGACAAATTGCCGCCGGAACGTTCGATTGTCGAAGAAATGAATGTCAGTCGAACCGTTGTCAGAGAAGCGATTATTTCGTTGGAAGTCGAGGGGTATGTTGAAGTCAGAAAAGGATCTGGGATTCATGTTATCTCCAACAAACCTGATGATGTTATCTTGCCGGGAAAAGGGCTAGAGTTTGCAACTTGCGGACCATTTGAATTATTACAGGCAAGACAGCTGATCGAAAGTAATATTGCCGAATTTGCAGCAACACAGGTCACTAAAGAGGATATGGTCGCATTACTGGAAATTCAAAAAAATGCCCGTCAGGAAGACCGCTTTAGAGACTCTGAATGGGATTTGGCATTTCATACTCGTATTGCCAAAATCACCCGCAATTCATCATTAGTCACCATCGTTCAAGAGATGTGGCGGCAAAGAACACTAAATCCATATTGGCTAAAATTACATGAACATATTGATGCCCGCTCAATCGACAGTTGGTGTGATGAACATGACAAGATTCTGGATGCCCTAATGCGTAAAGATGCAGAAGCCGCCAAAATGGCAATGTGGCAACACTTGGAGAATACTAAGCAAATGTTGTTTAACGGTGCAAATGATGATTTTGAGATAAGTATGGATCACTTCATGTTCTCCGACAATCCGGTTATCCATCTGAATCCCAATATCAAACATAAGTAGTCTATTAAAGTGCGGTTATAAAAATAGTGAATAATAATACGTTACTATTGACCCAATTTCTCGGGTTAATCAGTTTTGTACTGGGGATTTTAGCGTTTTATCAAAAAACGCATAATTGATAATATAACCACTAAAAAAACCGCACTTCACCAGTCTCATCAGACTAACAAAGTGCGGTTTTGTTTATTGAGCAAAAACTAACGTATTGTCTTATTTATCACCATAAAACGCTTTGGTTAAGATTTGCTCCATATCTTCCACCATCGGCAAGCGTGGGTTGGCTGGGGAGCATTGGTCTTCAAATGCCAACAGGGCGATATCACGACGGCTGTCCATCCATTCTTGCTCATTTAAGCCTTGCTCTTTGAACGACATTTTGATGCCGACTTTTTGTGCCAAATCAGAACACGCTTGGGCAAAGGACTCGACACCTTCCGCTGCCGTTGTGCTAGGCAAGCCTAACATTTTGGCGATTTCTTGGTATTTCACGTCAGCTTTGTAGTAGTTATACTTCGGCCAAGTGGCGGTTTTTTGCGGGCGAGTGCCGTTGTAACGGATCACATGCGGCATCAAAATCGCGTTGGTGCGACCGTGCGGGGTGTGGAAACGGCCACCGATTTTGTGCGCCATCGAGTGATTCATGCCCAAGAACGCATTGGCAAATGCCATACCGGCAATGGTTGAGGCGTTGTGCATTTTTTCACGCGCTTCCGGATCGGAGGCGCCGTTTTTCACCGAGCGTTCTAGATATTCAAACACCAGTTTAATCGCTTGCAGTGCCAAACCGTCGGTGAAGTCGTTCGCCAAGGTGGAAACATAGGCTTCGGTGGCGTGGGTCAACACGTCCAAACCGGTGTCGGCAGTCACATGTGCCGGCACACTCATGGTGAATGACGGATCGACAATCGCAATCGTCGGAGTCAACGAATAATCCGCAATCGGGTATTTTTTATCGCCTTCGGTGATCACCGCAAACGGGGTCACTTCAGAACCGGTGCCGGAGGTGGTCGGGATGCCGATAAATTTCGCTTTGCGGCCCAATTGTGGGAATTTGAACGCCCGTTTGCGGATATCCATAAATTTTTGTACCAAATCACGGAAATCCACTTCCGGTTGTTCATAGAACAGCCACATCACTTTTGCCGCATCCATTGCCGAGCCACCGCCCAATGCAATGATGGTGTCCGGTTGGTAGTTACGCAACAATTCGGTGCCGCGACGCACGGTTTCGATGCTCGGATCCGGCTCAACATCGGCAAACAGTTGATAAGTGACATGATTGCCGCGAGTGGTCAATTGGTGCGCAATTTTTTCCACAAAGCCCAAATCGACCATTGTGCGGTCAGTGACGATCACCACGCGCTCCACACCTTTCATTGATTGTAAATATTGAATAGAGTCACGTTCAAAGTAGATTTTTGAAGGCACTTTAAACCACTGCATATTATTTCTCCGTCTGCCCACGCGTTTGATGTTTAACAAATTGACCGCACTGACATTGTTGCCGACGGAATTTTTACCATAAGAACCACAACCTAACGTCAGGGAAGGCAGGAAGGAGTTGTACACATCGCCGATGCCGCCGAAAGTGGACGGTGAATTCCAAATCACCCGAATCGCTTTCACTCGTTCACCGTATTCTTTGGCGATCTTGGCATCTTTGGTATGAATGGCGGCGGAGTGGCCCAAACCGTGGAAATTGACCATTTGTTCTGAGAGTTCAAAACCTTTTTCGGTTGAATCGGATTTTAAAATTGCCAACACCGGCGACAGTTTTTCACGGGTCAGCGGCTCTTTTTCCCCGACGAAAGCACATTCAGCCGCCAGAATATTGGTTTTTTCCGGCACGTTGAAACCGGCTTGTTGTGCGATCCAGAAAGCGGATTTGCCCACTACATTCGGGTTCAATTTGGCACCGGAGCAGTTGCTGCTGTTGGCTTTCACGCCGAAAATAAATTCTTCCAACAGGGCTTTCTCTTTTTTATTGACGAAATACACGCCGTAAGATTTCATCTCGGCGACAAATTCGTCATACACTTCTTTATCCACAATCGCTGCTTGTTCACTGGCACAGATCATGCCGTTATCGAACGATTTTGACATCACAATATCGTGAGTCGCTTGTTTGATGTCAGCGGTTTTTTCCACATAGGCCGGCACGTTGCCTGCGCCGACGCCCAGCGCGGGTTTGCCACAAGAGTAAGCCGCTTCCACCATTGCATTACCACCGGTGGCTAAAATAGTGGCAATGCCCGGGTGTTTCATCAATGCTGCTGTACCTTCCATTGACGGTTTTTCAATCCATTGCACACAATGTTTTGGCGCACCGGCAGCGACTGCTGCTTCATACACCACACGCGCCGCATGGGCAGAACATTGTTGTGCCGACGGGTGGAATGCAAATACAATCGGGTTACGGGTTTTCAACGCGATTAACGCCTTGAAAATCGCAGTTGAGGTCGGATTGGTAGTCGGGGTAATTCCGCAAACCACTCCAACTGGATCGGCAATTTCGGTGATCCCGGTGACATCATCATCACTGATCACGCCGACGGTTTTCAAACGGCGCATATTGTTAACAACATATTCGCAGGCGAACAAATTTTTAGTGGCTTTGTCTTCAAACACACCTCGGCCGGTCTCTTCCACCGCATGCAGCGCCAGCACGCCGTGCTGATCCAGTGCGGCAACTGAGGCTTTCGCCACAATATAGTCCACTTGCTCCTGATTCAGCTTGCGAAACTCTTCAAGGGCAACCAGACCGTTTTCAACCAAATGATTGACTTCCGCCTGTGCCGGACTGACAGCAACATCCGCTGTTGTTTTGCTCATAGTGATTTCTCCTAAAGTTAATAAATTAAAAAATTTTCTGGGAAAAATTATAGGCGCTTGAAGCAAATATTTAAGCGTTATTTACCTCTAAAGAGTGATCTAGATCACGCTTTGTGCAAACTCGAATTAAATCTTAACAACTGGATAACTGTTTTTTAAAAAGTGGTTGTTTAAAAAGGCGATTATCTAAAAAACGGTTTAAAACCACACTTTGCTTTCCGCCGCTACATCAACAGCCTCTAAAATTCCATTGTGCTATTTGTAGCCGAGCCTTACAATGAAAACGGTAAATTCAACTGCACATTTAAAGGAAAGGCCATGAAACCGAGTAAAGCCGAACGATTACAAGAAACTCAAGAGATTATCCAAGATTTGCTGGACGACGGTAGCGATCCGCAAGCGCTATACATCATCGAGCACCACGTCTCGCATCGTGATTTCGATAAGCTGGAAAAAATCGCGGTTGACGCATTCAAAGCCGGTTACGAAGTATCCGAAGCTGAAGAGCTAGAAGATGAAGACGGGCATGATATTTTCTGCTGTGACATCATCAGCGAAATCGAATTAAAAGCCGAATTAATCAGCGCGCAACAAGACGAACTGATTCCCCTGATCGAAAAACACGGCGGTCTTTATGACGGCTGGGGAACTTATTTTGAAGACCCAAATGCCGATGAAGACGAATACGGCGACGACGGTGAGTTTTTCGATGAAGATGAGGATTATGACGATGAAGAAGATACTCGTCACTAACCGCACTTTTCACTTCACATTACGCTGATTTATCAATCGCAGCCCTCTTGGGCTCAGACTGCTGACAAA